>JBJOOT010000160.1:0-8279 GCA_046051185.1 Pseudomonadota bacterium
AGCCTCTATTGGTTGCTGCTTGCAACAACCGTGGGTTTCTTTGTTGTTTTGTCTTTTTGGTATGTACCAAAACTAACTGTAGTGGTGAATGGCATAGTGTTGAGGCCATTTGACCTTCTTCTTTTCGGTTATACACCGCAGGATGCAAAGCTCTATTTATCAGCATTAAGTCCCGAACAGATCGAAATGTACAAGGATCAGATGTTGGCAATAGATCGGATTTTCCCGGTTCTGTATGCTTCGACATGGATCATTGCCCTGCTCTGGCTCAATAGGGGGGCTTGGGGTTGGGTGTTTTCGGTTGCTATTCTTGCTGGTGCGGTTTTTGACTATCTCGAAAATGCCGCCTTTACCCAAATGCTGACCACCGATCCGGCCAGTTTAGCGGATTCGGTTGTTATCAATGCTTCTCATTGGACAGTTCTGAAGTTTATAAGTTTTTCGATTTGTATTTTTGGATTTTTGATACTCCTATTCTTGTCTTTGTATGACAGGTTTCGACGTGATTAGCTGATTGTCTGTTGATGCTCGCTAAAAACTGGCTGCGCAAACACCTGTTTAAACGTAAAGGCTTGCGCACTCGCCCCTTGAGTTTGCAATAAGTCCAGACGGTGCTTGGCTTCTTCAGCCGTGGGTTGATGCCCCACTGGAATCCACCACAACACCATATAAGCCTTTGCCATGCGGGCAAACCATTCACGGCGTCGACTCATGATCGGTGCATGGGCTGTGCGATACACAAACTGATGCAAAGCTTCCACACTCTCCCATACCGATAGATTGACAATCACCTCCTCACCAAAAGGACGTAAGGCGGTAGCGTCGCCCTCATCCGTTTGGAGTCGCCAAATAAACCCCTCGGACTGTTCCGCTAGTGTATTAATCCGTTCCAAATTGTCCACGAAGTCTTTGAGGAGAGGCGAGTCCAAAGGGGCTAAGAGTTGTGCGATATTCAGTTGTGCTAGGTGGTAGTTCATGCTTAAGACCTAATAAATTGTTGCTGATAGGTTTTGGGGGTGAGGGCTAGGCGGCGTTTAAAATGGCGTTGGAAATGCGCTTGGTCGGCAAACCCTAATTCCAGCGCGATTTCATTCAAACTGACACCTTGGCGTAATAAAGGTTTAGCTTGCTGAATGCGTTGATCTAATTGAAAGGCATGCGGGGGGAGGCCATAGGCTTTTTTGAAATGGCGTACTAATTGATAAGGTGTCAAGCCTGCAAGCTCGCTTAATGCTTGCAAGCTGAACTCGGCTTGCGCTTGTTCTTGTAGCAAATCTTTGATTCGTCGCAAGCCTGCTAATGCAATCACTTGAGCGGTCTGTGTAGGTTGTTTCCACAAATTTGCACAACAAGTGATTAATTGTGACTCAATGACTAAAGCAGGCTCATCGTCGACTAAACTGCTAAATAGTTCATTGAAGGCCATTCCTAATTGAGATTCTCGCCAATAGGCTTGAGCAAAACATAAAGGCTGGCTAGTTTCCGCAAACAACTGGTTTAAATAAGTTGTTTCGATAAACAACATACGATATGACCAGTGTGCAGAGCGCGGATTACAAGCATGTACTTTGTTTGCATCAATGGTCACTAGATCGCCCACTTGAATGGCATGTGACACTTGCCCCGACTGATAAAGCGCTTGGCCTTCGTCAATCAGCCCGAACGAATATTCCGCGTGAGTATGTAAGTCATAACAAGTCGAACTCCATTCATTGCAGCGCAGTTCAATCTGTGGAACTGCGACTGAGCGCTTCAACCAAACGGAAGATTGCTGCATTTTAAACTCCAAAAATCGTTTTTGCCTAAGCGATAAGTCTTAGAGTAAGTGCTAGCTTACAGGACAAATCTGGAGAAGGATTGAATGAAATTGCGCTAGAGCCAATCAGTTTTTTATTAATAGCTAATATTATTGGCTAATTACTTTTTGTGCGACAACTGGGTATGCTGCAGCGTTTTTAATAATGATAAGGAGAGAACGCCTTGGATCAAACTTTAATTCAACAAGTCTCTAATGCGACCTTGGCGGGTACGATGTCTTTCCCTGAAGTCGTCGGTCATTTGCTCAAAGCGGGTATAGATTTTTATTATGTGGACTATCTCACACGGCAGAAAACTTTCTACCATCATACTGATGAAAGTGTAACCACTACGATTCATTATGTAGATTTGCCATCTGTACCCGCACAACTTGATAAAGTGAACTTGAAAGCCATTATTCTTGATAGTCAAGTAAATCATCAGACTTATGAAGCTTTTACGCGCCGTGCGATGCAAGCAGGAACGGTGGGCTATTTTGCCTTTTTAACCGGTCGCCGTGTGGTGTATTGGGGACGGGATGGCGAAAGTCATATCGAGTATTTTCCTGATTAATTTAGCTTAAATTGTCTAAGAGCAGTGGCTAAATTAGTTACTGCTTAAGCTGATGGGCTACTTGTGCACTGGCTTGAATCGTTTGGGTGAGGCTACGGGTAAGCTCGGTTTCTAAACCCCATTGATGCCAATAAAGTGGAATATCCAGCGGATAATCTGGTGTGAGTTTAACTAATTTACCCGTTGCTAAGAGTGGTGCAATTTGGATTTCAGGTGCTAATCCAAAGCCCATCCCCAACTCAATCCAACGCACGAAGCTTTCTGCAGAGGGCATAATATGTTGGGCAAGGGTATCGCCCTCTATATCAAAATAAGTGCGTAAATAAGTATGTTGCAAATCATCTTTATGATTGAAGCGTATCATGGGCGCGGCTTGCCAATCGTCAGATATAACCCCATTGGGAAAATACTGTGCTTGAAAAGAGGGGCTGGCTACACAGTGATAACGCACCTTACCCAAAGGTAAACAGCGACAACCTTGATTCACGGTTGCACGCGCACTAATGCAAGCGAGTACTTCGCCTTGTTGCAGTAGATGATGGGTTTGCTCCTGATCATCGACACGCACTTGCAAGATAATTTTGTGTTGTAAACACCAAGGAGCTAAACAGTCTAATAGCCAAGTAGCGAGGGTGTCTGCATTCACTGCAATGGCAAGAGGAAACCAAGCCTGAGTCTGTTTAGGGGTTAAGGCTTGTTGCAATAAATAATCCAATTGATGGAGTTGTTGCCCGTATTTTAATAAAGCGGTACCTGCCTGCGTAGGACGTAAGGGGGGCGTGCGGATAATTAAACTTTGCCCCAAATTCTCTTCCAATAATTTTAAGCGCTGCGAAATTGCAGAAGGGGTCAGGCATAATTGCTGAGCCGCTTTATCAAAACTACCCTGCTGTAAAATAGCGAGGAAGGCCGCTAAACCTTTCTGATCAAGCATCATACTTAAATAAAATTAAACAAGGTTAAAAACGTTTAAATTTACTTAATTTAGATGGGCTTGCATAGTAGCTGCACTTGATTCAAATGATGGAGATGGCAATGGTAACGGCTGTATTAAAAGGGTTTGGTATGGGGGCAGGTTTGATTGTGGCAATTGGTGCACAGAATGCTTTCGTATTGAGTAGTGCCTTACGCAATCAGCATGTATTTATCGTTGCTGCTTTATGTATTTTGATTGATACCGTCTTGATTGTGGCGGGTGTTTGGGGTTTGGGTAGTTTGATTCAACAATTTCCTGCGTTGTTGAAAGTTGCCACTTGGGGCGGCGCTTTATTTTTATTAGTGTATGGATTTTTGGCTTTTCGCCGTGCGGTGCATCCAAGTCAATTGAATGCGAATAGTCGTACTGCGCCGAGTGTACAAGCGGCGGTACTTACCACCTTAGCCTTAAGCTTGCTGAATCCGCATGTGTATTTGGATACAGTGATTTTACTCGGCAGTATTGGCGGACAACTGCCCAAACCACAACCCGCTTGGTTTGCCCTCGGGGCGGCTTTAGCCTCTTTAAGCTGGTTCAGTTTATTAGCTTGGGGCGGAAAACGTTTAGTTCCTTGGTTTGCAAATCCGCATAGCTGGCGCGTGCTGGATATCGTGATGGGGGTGACGATGTGGGGGATTGCATTGAGTTTAATGATGACGGCTTTGCCGTCAGTTTGAGTGATTTTTTGTTTGAAAAACTTCAGCTTAAGATCTGCTTAGCCTTACAATGAGTAGCAGTTTAAATTCAAAAATTAATTAAGGCTTCCCGTGCAGTTAACATATTTAGAGTGGGCTTCTTTGCTGTGGTTTTTAGGGAGTTGGATTGGTTATGGGCGCTATTCAGGCTTGAAATCCACGCATGGTCAACGTCTACAAGATGCGTTGCAGATTTATATTCGACGTTGGATTGCTCAAGTTGGAGAGCGGGATAATCGCATGGTTGATACTTCCATTATTGCCAATCTTGAGCGCAATGCGACCTTTATGGCTTCGAGTAGTTTGCTGATTATGGCGGGTTTAGTAACAGCAATTGGCTCAACTGAAAAATCGCTGTCGTTGTTTACTCAATTACCGTTTGTACGCTTTGATCCGCAAACGTGGGAAATTGGCCTGATTTGTATGACCTTGGCATTTGCCTATGCTTTTTTCACCTTTACTTGGTGTATTCGGCAATGGGGCTTTGCTTCGGTCTTAATTGGCACTGTACCGAACGCGAGCCAGCCGCATGATGAGTGTTTAGAGTTGGCTCTCAGGCAAGTGATTAGTTTGGCGGTTTATCATTTTAATATGGGCTTGCGAGCTTATTATTTCAGCGTGGCTTTACTGACTTGGTTCATTCATCCAGTGGTATTTATGTTTGCGACGACTTGGATTGTGTTGGTGCTGTATCGGCGCGAATTTCACTCCAGAACTTTAAAGGCCTTAGTCTCCGGTTTATGAGCTTTGTATGAAGAAGTCGTTAAAAATGCAGATAAGCGCTTAAAATTTTTGGCCATTCAGCCATAATGACGGGTTCGTATAAACTAAAAACATGAGCAAACCCATGAGCACCACTCGCATAGAACATGATTTACTTGGTGACAAAGCCGTACCAGCCGATGCCTATTATGGTGTCCATACTTTACGTGCCGTCGAAAATTTCCCCATTACGGGAGTTCCCATTTCGATTTATCCTGATTTGATCTTAGCACTGGCGCATATCAAACATGCGGCGGCTTTGACCAACCATGATCTTGGTTTGTTGGATGCAACGAAGATGCAAGCGATTGCTCAAGCCTGCACGCAAATCTATACAGGCCGTTGCCATGATCAATTCGTGGTGGATGTGATTCAAGGAGGGGCAGGAACCTCCACTAATATGAATGCAAATGAGGTTATTGCCAATTTAGCGCTTGAAATCTTGGGGGAAGCTAAGGGGGCTTATCATGTGTTGCATCCCAATCAGCATGTAAATATGAGTCAATCCACCAATGATGTTTACCCCAGTGCCTTGAAGGTGGCGGGCTATTTTGGGGTGTTGAAATTGCTGGATGCGATGGCCGTCTTGCGTCAATCTTTTGAGAATAAAGCTGAAGAATTCAAAGATGTGCTGAAAATGGGGCGTACTCAGTTGCAAGATGCCGTGCCGATGACCTTAGGACAGGAATTTAGCACTTATGCAGTGATGATTGAGGAAGATGAACAGCGCTTGAGTGAGGCTTTAAGTTTAATTACTGAAATCAATTTGGGGGCGACGGCGATTGGCACAGGGATTAATACACCGCCTACTTATGCGGCTTTAGTCTGTAAACATTTGCGGGAGCTAACAGGTATTCCACTTGCGACCGCACCGAATCTGATTGAGGCCACTCAAGATTGTGGTAGCTTCGTGCAATTGTCTGGAGTGCTTAAGCGGATTGCAGTGAAGTTATCTAAGGTCTGTAATGATTTGCGCTTACTCTCTAGTGGCCCTCGTGCTGGTTTTGGTGAAATTAATCTACCACCGATGCAAGCGGGGTCTTCAATCATGCCGGGTAAGGTCAATCCGGTTATTCCTGAGGTGATGAATCAAGTTGCTTTTGAAGTGATTGGTAATGATGTGACAGTGACTTTCGCCGCTGAAGCAGGGCAATTACAACTCAATGCCTTTGAACCGATCATTGCACACAGTCTCTATAAAAGTGTGAATCATCTGCACAATGCGTGTTTGACCTTGGCTCATAAATGTGTGGATGGTATTACCGCAAATCGTGAGCATCTACGGCGTACAGTGGAAAATTCGATTGGTATCGTTACCGCACTGAATCCCTATATTGGTTATACCAATGCGACAGAAATTGCCCAAGAGGCTCTACTCACCGGTGGCAGTGTGTATGATTTAGTGTTGCAGAAAGGTTTGTTATCCAAAGAGAAGTTAGATGATATTTTGCGGCCAGAAGTATTGACGCAGCCGAGATTGATTTAGGGAAGAGGCAGTGGCTGAAAGATTGTATTCAGCCATTTAGCCATGCTTTAGACAAGTTAAAGCACCGTCGATTAATAAACTCACCAATCAACTTTAAGCGTTTAACTATTTTATCAAAATCTTAGGTCTGTCCCCAAAACACCCGCAGACTATTCTCCCAAACTTGTGGCAATAACGCTTCCACCTCCAAACCCTTTACCTTTGCGACTTGTTCGACAATAAACGGTAAATATTTCGGCTCATTCTTTTGCCCACGATAAGGCACTGGCGTTAAATAGGGAGCATCGGTTTCAAAGAGAATCTGCTCAATAGGGGTTAAGCCAATAATCTCACGCACATTCTCGGCGGGTTTAAAGGTGCTAATCCCATTAAAACCTAGGCAGAAACCTTCACCTAAACAGTATTCAGCAAGGGCTTGGCTGGAGGTGAAACTATGAATTACGCCCCGTTGTTGCATTAAGCCGACAAAGTTTCGCAGAATCGCTTGCGTGTCTTCATCCGCATCACGAGTATGAATCACTACCGGTCTATTCAGATCAATCGCGATTTGTAACTGGCTTTCAAATACTTGGCGCTGCACTGCACGATCAGAATGGTCGTAATAATAATCCAAACCAATTTCGCCAATAGCGAGCATTTTCGGATGTTGGAGATTACTGCGAATTTGGGCATCAACGAGGGGTGAATAGTCTTTTGCATCATGAGGATGAATCCCTTGTGTGCCCCAAACCTGGGCGTGGTTTTGTGCAAGTTGCATCACCGCTTCGAGGTTATCAGGCGATACGCCAATGGTAATAATCCGCTCAATCTTCACCGCTTTGGCGGATTCTAAAGCAGCCTGCAAGGCCGCCCCTTCGAGATAATCTAAATGGCAGTGGGTTTCGATAATTGGATGATCAAAGACTGGGATTTCAGGTTTTTTCGACATAAGTGGATAGGTTATAAAATGAATGGGCGTTATTGTAATGACTGTTGCGAATTTATGTATGTAAAATCACTTTCTAAGCGGGGATCTTCTTATGCAATCCTTATTGATTATCGCAAATACCCCCTCTGCTAATACTTTGCAATTGCGCCAAGCAGTGGTTAAGGGCGCTCAGCGTACTGAGCTTGCCATGACTGAACTTAGCCCTTTTGAAGCGCAGGCTGAACATGTACTCAAGGCTAGTGCAATTATTTTGGGTACAACTGCAAATTTTGGTTATATGAGTGGCGCTTTGAAGGATTTTTTTGAGCGTATTTATTATCCTTGTCTTGAGCAGACTCAAGGCTTGCCAGTGGTTTTATATGTGCGTGCAGGTATGGATGGCACAGGGGCTGTACAGAGCGTGGAGCGAATTTTGGCAGGTTTGCGTTGGCGGTTAGTACAAGAGCCTCTCGTCTTACAAGGTGAGTTTAAGCCGGAGTTTTTGCAAACCTGTGAGGAATTGGGTGAGGCAGTGGCAGAAGGGGTATTATTGGGTATTTTCTAAACCAAGATGGACTAAGCAGCCCATCTTCTGATGATATTTAGTTGTATGGAAGCAAATGCTGGCCTGCCAATACGGATTTAATGAGCTTTGCGAGCTGCTAATACTTGATCTAAGGCAAAAGCTCCAGCACCTGCAACGGCAAGATACAAAAAGACAAAACACCAAGTCACTGCTAATTCACCGCTATTCAAAATAGGCATGAAGATCGTCGCGGGAGCTTGGGATACATGCCCCATAAAATAAGCAAAGGCCATTTCACCGGAGGCCAAAAATGCAGCCAGTCGTGTGAATAAGCCTAAGATCAGTAACACCCCTAATACTACTTCCAATAAACCAGCAATCCAAAAGATAGATCCAACGGGTACATTGGCGAACATTTCGATATAAGGGATCTGAAACAATTTGGTTGTCCCATGCATAACAAATAAATAGCCGACAACAATCCGCAATAAACCAAGGACATAAGGTTGAAAACGATTAACTGTGGTGGTCATATCCATAATCCAACTCCTTGTGGT
>JBJOOT010000161.1:0-8252 GCA_046051185.1 Pseudomonadota bacterium
GAGAAAACCACTGAGTATGACTAATAAAAAGGTCACATGATCAGGAAGTTTTTCCAGCATACGATCCAACAGTTGTTGTTGCTTAAGTTTTTGCATAGATCAAACCTGCGCAGTCAAAAATCAACCCTATAATATGCACGATACCAGCTGATAAACCGACTTGTTCCTTCATTAACGGAAGTTGTGGGTCGATAGCCGACCGCTGTCACTAAATCCTCAACATCGGCAAATGTGTCAGGCACATCGCCGGGCTGCAAGGGTAGAAGATTTAGCTGAGCTTTTCTACCTAAATGTGACTCCAATGCAGCAATATAATCAAGCAGCTCAATTGGTTGCTGTTGCCCTATATTATAGACTCGCCACGGAGCAGAACTACTACTTGGATCAGGTTTTTTGCTATTCCATGCCGAATTTTTTACAGGTGGCTGATCTAAAACTCGAATGACACCCTCAACAATGTCATCAATATAAGTAAAATCACGGCGATGTTTACCGTAATTATAAACATCAATAGTTTCGCCCGCTAAAATAGCCTTAGTGAATTTCATGGGCGCCATATCTGGTCGTCCCCAAGGGCCATAAACAGTGAAAAACCGTAAGCCGGTGGTGGGTAAAGCATAAAGATGGGAATAAGCATGTGCCATCAGCTCGTTGGCTTTCTTGGAAGCTGCATATAAAGATAAGGGATGATCCACATTATCATGCACGGAATACGGCATAGCTTCATTCGCACCATACACCGAACTCGAGGAGGCATACACCAAATGCTTCAGCTTTTGGTGGCGGCAACCTTCGAGAATATGCGCAAAACCAACTAGATTGCTATCAATATAAGCCAGCGGATTTTCCAGAGAATAACGCACCCCTGCTTGAGCTGCCAAATGCACTACGCTATCAAAGGGCTGATCACGAAATAACTGAGCTATGCCCTCGCGATCCGCTAAATCCATGGGTATGAATTGAAAGCGCTGCTCTGTATCGTGTTCTTGGATATGTTTGAGGCGATCTTGTTTTAATTCGACCGAATAATAATCATTTAGATTATCTAGGCCAATAACACTGTCGCCACGGTTTAATAACGACAGCGCTACGTGCATGCCAATAAAACCTGCAGCACCTGTAACAAGAACCTGCATTGCTTATATTCCTCAGTTTGACTGGGTTAGCAGTGTAGCGACTTCCTGATACTTCTCAGCAGTTTTTGCGACAATCGAGCTAGGTAGGCTCGGGCCTGGATAAGTTTTATCCCAATCGAGGGTTTCTAAATAATCACGTACAATCTGTTTATCAAATGAAGGCGGATTTTTGCCAACTTGATATTCAGCCACAGCCCAAAAACGCGAGGAATCCGGGGTGAGTATTTCATCAATCAGTACTAATTGGCCTTGCTCATCTAAACCAAACTCAAATTTGGTATCTGCAATAATAATGTTATGTTCTAAAGCATAAGCAGCGGCCTGCTGATACAGCTCAAGACTCACTTGACGCATTTGTGCCGCTAAATCTTTGCCAAGTTTCTCTTCAACTTGAGTGTAACTGATATTAATGTCGTGTAAGCCTACCTCGGCTTTGGTTGATGGTGTGAAAATGGGCTCAGGTAATTGCTGTGCCATTTTTAAGCCACTCGGTAAAGGCAAACCGCAGACCGTGCCCGTCTGTTGATAATCTTTCCAACCGGAGCCAATTAAATAACCACGCACAATCGCTTCGACTGGTAAAGTCTTTAAGCGCTTGACCAACATGCTGCGTCCAGTGAGCATTTGCTTTTCTTCAGCACTTAAGGGTAAATCATCTAAGGTCAAGGTACTTAAATGATTGGGTACAATATCTTTAAGCTTTTCAAACCAAAACAAAGCCACTTGTGTAAGGATTTTGCCTTTACCAGCCACGCCAGTAGGTAAAACTACATCGAAGGCTGAGAGGCGATCCGTGGCGACAATCAACATATGTTGATCATCAATCGCATAAATATCACGCACTTTACCCCGCGCTAGCAGAGGTAAGTTTTGTAGCTGTGTTTCAAGTACAGGGACGGATGAATTTGAAGTACTGACAGATTGGCTCATTGCTGCATAAAGTAGTGAGAAATGGATTAAGCCGTTATACTATCAGATTTTTCGTTTCATAAGGGTAGCAAGATGAGGCAACCACGCGTAGGGGTGGTCATGGGCAGTAATAGTGACTGGAAAGTCATGTCCAAGGCTGTTGAACTGCTAGAACAGTTTGGAGTAGCGCACGAATATAAAGTCGTGTCAGCACACCGTACCCCTGACTTGCTATTTGAATATGCCAGTACCGCACAAAATCGTGGTTTGCAATGTATTATCGCTGGTGCAGGCGGGGCGGCTCATTTACCTGGGATGCTTGCGGCTAAAACCCAAATTCCAGTTTTAGGCGTGCCGGTTCCTTCGCGCTATCTGAACGGTCAGGACTCCTTGTATTCCATTGTGCAAATGCCTAAAGGCATTCCGGTGGCCACCTTTGCAATTGGTGAGGCGGGTGCTGCCAATGCCGCTTTATTTGCGATTGCTCAGCTTGCTTTGCAAGATGCGTTGCTAGCTAAGCAATTAGCTGAATTTCGTGAGGCACAACGTGAATTTGCCTTAAATATGCCCTTACCGCCCCCTGCGGAATAGGCTTTAGTATTAACTTCCTGTTTTTAGCTAATGGAGTAGCACCTTAATGCTTCTTCCCGGTTCGACGATTGGTATGCTCGGTGGTGGGCAATTGGGGCGCATGTTTACGATAGCAGCGCGTACTTTAGGTTATAAAGTCATTGTACTAGAGCCTGATCCTCTCAGTCCTGCGGGTCAATTGGCGGATCAGCATCTTTGTGCGGCTTATCATGATGAGCAAGCTTTACGGCAGTTTGGTGAACAATGCGATGTGGTCACTACTGAGTTTGAAAATATTCCCGCTTCAACTTTAGAGTTTTTAACGCAATTTTGCCCAGTTCATCCCTCCGCTACGGCGGTACAAGTGGCACAAGATCGGATTGTAGAAAAAGAATTTGTGCGTAGCTGTGGCTTAGCGCCCGTTCCCTTTGCGGTGATTCGTAAACCTGAAGAGATTCCAAGGGCTTGCTCACAAATTAGCTTCCCTGCGATTCTAAAGACCGCTCGCCTTGGCTATGACGGTAAAGGCCAAATAGTGGTTAATCATCCAACTGAGGTTGAGCACGCTTTTCAGCAACTCAAGGCAGTGAGTTGTGTCTTAGAGCAGCGGATTGATTTGGATAAGGAAATCTCGGTGGTTTTAGCCCGTAGTGTACAAGGCGAGATGCAATGTTTCCCTATTGCTGAAAACCTACACCGTCATGGGATTTTGCATCAAACGATCGCTCCTGCACGAATTCATCAAGCTTTAGCTGAGCAAGCTAAACAGGCCGCCCAAAGTATTGCGACAAAGCTTGGGTTTGTGGGCGTGATGGCAGTTGAGTTTTTTGTCACTCGCCAAGGTGAGCTACTGGTTAATGAAATGGCCCCCCGCACGCATAATAGTGGTCACTATACCTTAGATGCTTGCATCACTTCACAGTTTGAGCAGCAAGTGCGTATGGTCTGCGAATTACCTTTTGGTGATCCGCGTTTACATACGCCAGTGGTGATGATGAATCTTTTGGGCGATTTATGGGGGAATAGCCAACCCGTTTGGAATGAATTATTGGCTAGTGCTCATAGTAAGCTCCATTTATACGGGAAGCATGAAGCACGAGCGGGGCGAAAAATGGGGCATTTCTGTACGCTAGCTCCCGATTTGCAAAGCGCGATTACAGAAGCTGAACATATTTTTTCTAGTTTGCAGCAGGTTTAAGGTATGACGAATAGCCAGTATTTACGCGAAATTCGTCAGGATATTCGCTTTGAAGCGGAACTATGTGGGCATCCATTTAGTTTTCTCAGCACCTGGGGTATTTTTTCCCCACGGGAGATTGATGAGGGCACTGAATTATTGCTGAAGTATATCGAAATTAATCCGACGGATGATTGCTTTGATTTAGGTTGTGGTTATGGCCCTGTGGGGCTGGCTATGGCGAAATTAGCACCACACGGTAAAACCTTAATGGCGGATAAGGATTTTATGGCGGTTGAATATAGCAATCGCAATGCACAGCTGAATAAATTACCTAATGCCCATGCAATGCTCAGTAATGGTTTTCAGCATATTGATCCAAACTTACGCTTTGATGTGATTGCCTCGAATATTCCTGCCAAAGTGGGCAAGGAGATGATGACGATTTTGCTACAGGATATGAAAAAACATCTGAAGCCCAATGGACGGATTTATTTGGTGACGATCAATGGCTTACGTGAGTATATGAAGCGCAATCTGCAAGAAGTTTTTGGCAATTACAGCAAACTCAAGCAGGGTAAAAACTATACGATTTCTTATAGTGAGCGGCGTTAAGCAGCTTTATCGCTTATTTTTTCCAGTTCGTCCTGAAATTTAAGTTATTTGCTTAATAAAATTCTCTATAAGCAATGCCTGAACTATACTCGAAGCTGTTCCGACTTAAAAAAGCGGACTTTATTAACCTAATAATCAGGAGTATGGCATGGGTGTCGTTGAGATTTTAATCATGTTGGCGATTGGTGCTGTAGCAGGTTGGCTAGCAGGCAATCTGATTCGTGGCGGTGGTTTTGGTTTAATCGGTAATATTGTGGTCGGTTTAATTGGTTCGGTGATTGGAACCTTTATTGGCGGAATGGTCAGTGGCGCATTGAATTTGAATATTCCAGGTATTGTGGGATCAATTATTTGGGCAACTATCGGTGCGGCTTTATTGTTATTTATTGTTAGTTTGTTCAAACGCGCTTAAAAAACTATTACTGAGCAAGTACTAGCCTGCTTAGCCCACCAGTACTTGCTCAGAACCACTGATCTCTTCTAATTTCCGCTAATTCCTTCAGCTCCTCCAGTTTGCCTTGTTTTTCCTTAGTTACTTCTGAACTCTTTTTTATACTTCTCTCTCTTGCCTGATCGGGGTAAAGTAAAAGGCTTTCCTTACCTTATCACCGCAGGACAATCAAATGGCTGACGAATTATCCCAAGCTGCGTTGGATTATCACCGCTATCCAATGCCGGGCAAGCTGGAAGTAACTCCAACTAAGAACATGGTCAATCAACGCGATTTAGCATTAGCTTATTCGCCGGGCGTGGCGGCGGCGAGCTTAGCGATTGCAGAGAATCCAGCTTGTGCAGCGGACTATACTACTCGCGGCAATTTAGTGGCCGTCATCTCTAATGGAACGGCTGTACTCGGTTTAGGTGCGATTGGTGCTTTAGCTTCTAAGCCTGTGATGGAAGGAAAGGCTGTCCTTTTCAAAAAATTTGCAGGGGTCAATGCTTTTGATATTGAGGTGGATACTTTAGATGTCGATCGCTTTGTAGATGCTGTGAGTCTTTTGGAGCCAACCTTCGGTGGGATTAACCTCGAAGATATTAAAGCGCCTGAATGCTTTGAGGTTGAAAAGCGCCTGAAAGCAATTATGAAAATTCCGGTGTTTCACGATGATCAGCACGGTACAGCAATTTGTGTAGCAGCGGCGATTCGCAATGGTTTGAAAGTAGCTGGCAAAAAACTTGAAGAAGTTAAATTGGTTTGTTCGGGGGCTGGGGCGGCGGCTATTGCTTGTTTGAATCTTTTGGTGGAAATGGGGTTAAAGAAAGAAAATATCACGGTGAATGATCGCTTTGGGATTATTTATAAAGGCCGTGTCGATGAAATGAATCCCTATAATTCAGCCTATGCTATTGATACGGATGCACGTACTTTAGATGATGTCATGGATGATGTGGATGTTTTCTTAGGCTTATCGGCTCCTGGGGTATTAAAGCAAGAGCAGGTAAAGCGCATGGCGGCTAATCCATTAATTCTTGCCTTAGCTAATCCAGAGCCAGAAATTCGCCCCGAATTAGTCCATGCTGTGCGGGGGGATGCGATTATGGCGACAGGGCGCAGTGATTATCCCAATCAAGTCAATAATGTACTGTGCTTCCCCTTCTTGTTCCGTGGTGCTTTAGATGTGGGCGCAACAGAAATCAATGAAGCCATGAAAATCGCCGTCGTGGATGCAATCGGTGATTTAGCGATGCGTGAAGCAGCAGATACCGTGGTTGCAGCTTATGGCGGCAAAGCCTTTAGTTTTGGGCGCGAATATTTAATTCCGAAACCCTTTGATCCACGTTTAATGACGATTATTCCGCCACGAGTTGCTAAAGCGGCAATGGATACAGGGGTTGCTACTCGCCCGATTACTGATTTTGATGCCTATCAGCGCCAATTAGAAACCTTTGTCTTCCGTTCTGGCATGACGATGAAGCCTGTCTTTGAATTGGCAAAGCGTAATCAGCAGCGGATTGTTTTTGCTGAAGGCGAGTCGCAGCGGGTTATCAATGCGGTACAAATTCTAGTCGATGATAAAATTTGTAAGCCGATTTTATTGGGCGATCCGGCGAGTATTCAGCAGAATATTGATAATTATGGTTTGCGCTTAAAAGTCGGTGAAAACATTGAAGTTATTGATCCGCGCAACAATCCTGAATACCAAAAACATAAGCAAATTTATTATGAGCTTATGTGTCGTAAAGGGATTACACCCTCGTATTCAAAGCGAGTAATCGCCACCCGTAATACCGCCTTGGCTGCTATTATGGTGCGTAGTGGTGACGCGGATGCGATGTTGTGTGGGGTGGAAGGTAATTATATTTCTCACTTACGTTATATCCGTGACTTGATTGGCGCTCGGGCTGGTTTAGTGGATGTTGCAGCGGTTACGATGTTGATTCTGAAAAGAGGTACTTATTTCCTCACGGATACGCATGTCAGTATTAATCCGACGGCTACCCAAATTGCAGATAGTACGGCTTTAGCGGCTGAATTGGTGGCTGGTTTTGGTATGGAGCCGAAAGCTGCTTTGTTGTCGCATTCTAATTTTGGAAGCCGCCAAAATGAACATTCGGAGAAAATGCGCCAAGCTCTGCAAATTTTACGCGATAAATACCCTCACATTTTAGCAGAGGGGGAAATGCATGCGGATGCTGCCTTGTCCCAAGAGGTTCGAGATCGTTTATTTAAGAACTCCGCCTTTACAGGAGAGGCCAATTTACTGATTTGCCCGTCTTTGAATGCCGCAAATATTGCTTACAATATGACGAAAATGCTTGCAGATGGCTTACCGGTAGGGCCGATGTTAGTCGGTACTAACTATCCGGCTCATATTCTCACTGAAAGCACAACTGTTCGCGGGATTGTGAATATGGCGGCCTATGCTAGTCTCGATGCTATGAATCGGAAACGCTAATTTCAACGGTTTCAAGCTCTCACTGGAGATACCTCGTTACTGGGGTATCTCTTGTCTCTCTGAGTTCTTTTCTTTCTTAGTTCTTTTCTTTCTTAGTTCTTTTCTCTTAATTTACCTGATTCAATTTAGTTTTCGCATAACGTGCTAAAAACCGATCTAATTGATTCGCGAAAGCTTGTCGGTCTTGTTGGTTCAAGGCGGCGGGGCCTCCGGTTATTGCTCCGCTACTTCTTAACTCTTCCATGAAATTACGCATACTCAAACGCTGTTGTATATTCTCAAGGGTATAAAATTCCCCACGTGGATTGAGAGCCTGTGCTTGACGTTCAATCACCTGTGCTGCAAGAGGAATATCGGCCGTAATCACTAGATCACCGATCTGCACGTTTTGTGCAATATAGTTGTCGGCGACATCAAAGCCGGTACCTACTTGCTTAGTTTTGATGAAGGGCGAGCGTGGTACTCGTAGTGCTTGGTTTGCAACTAAAATGACTTCGATTTTTTGTCGTTCGGCAGCCCGAAAGAGAATTTCTTTAATTACATTTGGACAAGCATCCGCATCGACCCAAATTTGCATCCTAATTTTTCCTTAATCAACAGCTTATTCGTAGATAATAGCGCTGATTGCTTCTAAGTTACCATGCACAGCTAGACAGCCTAGCTCCATAAAGTACAATTCAGCTATGGACATATCACCAATTCTCAATCCCCTGAATGCACCCCAACGTGAAGCGGTCGGTGCGCCTCCTAAACCCATTTTAGTCTTAGCCGGTGCGGGTAGCGGTAAAACGAAAGTGTTAGTGCATCGTATTGCTTGGCTTTTAGAGGTGGAAGGGGTTTCACCACTTAGCATTTTAGCCGTCACCTTCACGAATAAGGCCGCTAATGAAATGCGTGGACGGATTCGGGAGCTGTTAAATGTTCCTGTCGGTGGTTTATGGGTTGGGA
>JBJOOT010000162.1:0-8224 GCA_046051185.1 Pseudomonadota bacterium
TGGTCAGACTGTGGATAATTTAGCTCCTAATCATTTAGCTGATTTTACTGCAGAAAAATCAGAATATATTCTAGCTCCTGACCAAAACGA
This sequence comes from Pseudomonadota bacterium, assembly GCA_046051185.1. Taxonomy (GTDB): domain Bacteria; phylum Pseudomonadota; class Gammaproteobacteria; order Thiotrichales; family Thiotrichaceae; genus Thiolinea. The sequence goes on from JBJOOT010000162.1 coordinate 91, forward strand.
AGTTGTTTTACCCCTAGTTTGGCAAGGTCCGAATGGCTTAATGGTGACTAAGCGTTATCGTTTGAAGCGGGGTAGTTTTGATCTGATTTTAGAGGAAGAGGTTCAAAATAATTCAAACCAACCGTGGATCGGTTCTGAATATCGTCAATTGAAGCATGGTCCGAGCCATGTCAGTAATAATTTTTTAACCAGCGGTGTGCAGGCCTTTGTGGGCGGTGCTTATTATGCTGAGGATAAATATAAAAAGATTAATTTTACTGATATGAAGGAGTCTTTGACTGAGACTGCAACGGGCGGTTGGATTAGTATGTTGGAGCACTATTTTATTAGTGCTTGGATTCCTCCTCAGGATCAATTAAATACCTATTACAGTATGGAAAACCAACAAGCTGGTGTTCCTAACTATATTTTAGGGGTTCGTAGCCCAATAAAAGAAATTGCAGCCGGTACTAGCGGTGTGTTTACTAGCCAACTTTGGGTGGGGCCAAAAATACAAGATGACCTTGAAGTGCTAGCTAAGGGGCTGGATTTGACGGTTGATTATGGTATTTTTGCTTTTGTCTCCAAGCCTATTTTCTGGGTAATGCAAACAATCCATTCGTTTGTAGGGAATTGGGGCTGGACGATTATTTTGTTGACTCTGTTTATTAAACTCCTATTCTTCTGGCCTTCTGCAGCTAGCTATAAATCAATGGCTAAAATGAAAGCTGCTGCGCCGAAAATGAAGGAAATTAATGAACGCTTCTCTAGCGACCCACAAGCTAAACAGAAAGCGATGATGGAGCTGTATAAGAAAGAAAAAATCAACCCTCTAGGCGGATGCTTGCCAATTCTGATTCAAATTCCAGTGTTTATGGGCTTGTATTGGGTATTATTGGAAAGTGTGGAGTTACGTCAAGCACCTTGGATCTTATGGTATAAAGACTTATCCATTATGGATCCATACTTCGTTCTGCCTTTACTGATGGGGGCGAGTATGTTTTTCCAACAAAAACTCAATCCACCCCAGATGGATCCGATTCAGCAAAAGATTTTTCAGATTCTACCCATTGTCTTTACCTTTATGTTCTTGTGGTTCCCTGCAGGCTTAGTTCTGTATTGGGTAGTGAATAATGTTTTATCCATTGCTCAACAGTGGTTTATTAACAAGAAAATTGTGGGGCACGCCTAACTAGCAATGAGTACCGAAACGATTGCTGCTATAGCCACACCTGCTGGACGAGGTGGTATTGGTATTGTGCGTGTTTCGGGGTCTGATCTGACTGCCTTGGCTGAGCAATTGCTCGGCCAACTCCCTCCCCCTCGTATAGCTCATCATCGCTTATTTCGTGCGCAAGATGGTTCTATCTTAGATGATGGTTTGGCTTTGTTTTTCCAAGCGCCTCATTCATTTACAGGTGAGGATGTTCTTGAGCTACAAGGGCATGGGGGTGTGGTGGTATTAGAGATGGTACTCAAGCGTTGTCTGGAGTTAGGAGCGCGTTTAGCCCGCCCCGGTGAGTTTTCTGAGCGTGCTTTTTTAAATAACAAACTGGATTTAGCTCAAGCGGAAGCGATTGCTGATCTAATCGATTCTAGTTCCGAACAAGCAGCCCGTTCAGCATTACGCTCTTTGCAAGGCAGTTTTTCACAAGCTGTGGATAACTTACTCACAGCTTTAATTGAATTAAGAATCTATGTGGAGGCTGCTCTCGACTTTCCTGAGGAAGAGCTGGATTTTTTAGCGGATTCAGTCGTAACGCAGCGTTTAGCGACCATTAAACAGCAATTAGCTGATATTCTGCATAAAGCTCAGCAAGGTAGTTTGCTACGTGAGGGGATGCATCTTGTTATTGTCGGGCGACCGAATGCTGGAAAATCCAGCTTATTAAATGCTTTAGCGGGTCAAGAGACGGCCATTGTTACTGAAATTGCGGGTACAACTCGGGATATATTACGTGAACGGATTAATCTCGAAGGGATGCCTTTACATATTGTCGATACGGCGGGTTTGCGTGAAAGTGATGATCCTGTCGAGAAGCTTGGCATTGAACGCGCTTGGCGTGAAATTGAAAAGGCTGATTTAGTTCTCTTATTAGTTGATGATACACAAGTAGCACTTGAAACACATCAGGAGGAACATCAAGCCATTCTAAGCCAATTACCGAAGCATATCCCTATATTAATAGTACATAATAAAGTGGATTTAACAGGTAAAACTGTCGGTAAACAGGGACAGCATATTTATATTTCAGCTAAACACCATTTGGGCCTTGAGTTTCTTAAAGCTGAGTTAAAGGCTTGTATGGGGTTTCAAGGTGAGCGGGAAGATAGCTTTATGGCAAGGCAGCGGCATTTACAAGCCTTACACACAACACAAATGGCTATTGAGCGGGCTGAAGAGCAATTATGGGTGTTTAATGCCGGTGAGTTAATGGCGGAGGAGTTGCGTTTAGCTCAGGATGCTTTAGGTCAAATTACTGGTAAGTTTACGGCCGACGATTTATTAGGCGAGATCTTTAGCTCTTTTTGTATCGGAAAGTAGTTCATTCACTGGCTAATGCAAATAACGCAAAATATCAGCCTTGGAATCAAATTAACTACATGATTTTAATGAAATTCATTGCATATATTGCAAACTAGCACAGATTGACACCAGCCGATTTATGGCATACAAGTAGGCATACAAAACAACGTATGCCAAGGACTGTATGCCAACCATCACCAAACCACTGACACCCACCACCATAGGCAACTTGAAGCCCAAAACGAACCGCTACCCTAAGTCGGATGGCGGATGTACCGGGCTGTTTATTGAAGTCATGCCTTCCGGTTCAAAAATCTGGCGTTACCGCTATACCTTGAACGGTGAACGACAATCCCCTGTTACGATTGGTAGTTACCCTGAAATCACGATTGAGGCAGCGCGGGAACGTGGGCGCAAATACGCGGCAATGGTGGCGCAAGGCATTTCCCCGGTGGCGGATGCAAAAAAAGACCGTGGCGCAGCCCTTGCACTGGATACGGTCAAAGCATTTGGAGTGCATTGGTTTGAAACACTGATTGCGGATAAGTCAGAGGATTACCGCAAAACGACGTTGCGCACACTGGAAAAAGATATTTACCCGATGATTGGCAACAAGCCGATGGGGGAAGTGATTTCCGGCGATGTGATGGCGATTTGCGACAAGATCAAAGGTCGGGGTTCACCACAAGCGGCATTGTTGGCGCGTAATGTCATCAAGCGGATGTACGACTATGCGATTGTCCGGCAAGTAGCTTCTGTTAATCCCGCAAGGATGCTGATAGCGCGTTATGTTGCCACACAAAGCAGCCGTGAACGGGTACTGTCACCGGAAGAAATGGGTAAGGTGATGCGGGCAATTTACCGTTCGGATATGCCCCGCCCTAACAAATTGGCATTGCATCTGCTTTGCATCACGATGCTTCGTAAAAGTGAATTGATAAATGCTGAATGGTCAGAATTCGATTTTGAGGCGGGTATCTGGCGCATTCCGGCAGTGCGGATGAAAATGGATAAAGAGCATTGGGTTTATTTGTCCACCCAAGCGGTTGGGATGTTCAAGGAACTGAAAGCGTTGGCTACCAGTGAGGTTTATGTTTTTCCGTCACGGCATGGGCGCGAAGACAAGCCTATCTGCAAATCCACTTTGAATCAGGCTATCAAGATGCTGGATACGGATGTGCAGCATTTTGTGTTGCACGACTTCCGGCGCACGGCTTCCACACACTTGCATGAAATGGGAATGCCTAGCGATGCCATAGAAAAGGCACTGGCGCACACCATCAAAGGAATCAAGGGTGTTTACAACCGGGCGCAGTATGCTGCCGAAAGAAAAAAACTGTTACAGCTATGGGCGGATTTTGTGGATGCGCAGATCGAAAAAGGGCGAACTGGCGTTATCGGCAACTTTGCCAAATGAAGGGCAGATCATGCAGTGTTCTGATTTGGCTCAATTGACGGAGGCACTCAGTAGGCGCAAGGTTATCTGGCGTTTGATAGGAAGCTGGATGGATAACGCCAGCCAGAATGATGACCTCCCTGCATTTTTTAGTTTTGAATATTCAAGTTCGGAAGAAAAGCTGATTCAAGCGATTTTGGAAGCAACCATAGCAAAGCGACAGGAACTTATGCAGCTTGAACTACGCTCAATAGGATCAGATCAAGCAGATTATCGTTGGAGCGACCTGATTGCTTATCCTGATGTGCAAAGGTCAATCAAGGAGAGGGTTGGTTTCAAAGAAGATACATGGGTTGAAGCAGTATTGCCCATGTTGTTAAGGATGCGTCCCAGCAGTATGGTTATTAGACTTATGCAGGTTGTTGAGACGGTCAAGAAAAGCGCAGATAAGGGAATGGTGAGTATCGCCCTGCAAACGCTTGAAAATGCTTATGTCGCGGAAAAGGAAACGAAAAGTAATGCGGGAAAACATGCCGTAAGTGCCAGACATGCCCATAGTGAGGAAAGTAAGGCTTTAGAAGAAATTGAACAAGTATGGAAAGAGTGGAGGCTTGAACAAGATTCCGGGCTTGATTACAAAAATAATGATGACTTTTCGGAACAAATGGCGAATCTGTTCCAAGCGGTGAAATCCAGTACAGTTAAAGCACATTGTCCAACATGGGCAAAAAAATACAACTTCACCACTCCACGGGGAAGACCTAAAAAAGAATAGTCTACGCTGTAGACTGGTTTTTAAATAAAGAGAAATGCGAATAATAGGCAACCATTGCAAACAACCACACGGATTTACACGCAATGGCAAACAAGACCGACAAGCCCAAACAAGGCAAAATCACACCTGACGCATTACCGAAAACAGGCTATTCACGCTGGCAGCAACTAGAGCCGTTCATGCCGTTTTCGCGGGAAACATGGCGGTTACTGGTGTTGGATGGCAAAGCACCGAAACCGACCTACCTTAGCAAGCGTTGCAAAATCTACCCGAATTCTGAAGTACATAAATGGTTTGCTGACCCGAAAAATTACCGGGCAAATTAGCCATGAAGCCGCGTAAAGAAAGACCTAGTGCAAAATGGGGCAGAGGCGGTTTCAACGCCTTTCCTCATAGTGTGTTAGCTTCTGAAAAATTCGCAACATTATCGCCACAAGCAACCAAGTTACTGACTGATTTGTTATCGCAATATCGTGGCAGCAATAACGGTGATTTGTGTGCAGCAATGAGCCTAATGGAACGGCGGGGGTGGAAGTCAAAAGCAGGTCTTGCTAACGCATTGAAAGAGCTTCTTGATACAGGATTTGTGATTTTGACCCGCCAAGGCGGAAGAAACAGCCCAAACCTGTACGCACTCAGTTTCTACGCTATTGATGACTGTCTGGACAAACAAGGTTTCAGCAAGTTTGACCCTGATTTAGGTATCAAATCAGCAGCATCACCGCGTAATGATTGGTTACGCGATACACCTGCACCTGACTTGGAAAAGGCGAAAGCAGAAGCCAAAAAGCTCAAGAAACAAACTGATATTATCGACTTGAAAAACCACTTGAAGGCAAACCCTAATGACAAATATGCCGACAACTACCGCAAGGCAATTGAAGAATATGAACGACAAGCAAAATAAAATCCCTGCCCCGCATTTGGGGCAATTGCTTTCTGATTACCCCGTATTTGGGGTAATTGGAACAAGGCTAATGGACTCATTGCCCCATATTTGGGGTAGTCAGGCGATTTTAGGGATTTTCCTTGCCCCATATTTGGGGTGCTTTATATATAAGCCATCTACCCCTGATATTTTGGCCGTGTACCAATAGATTTGAGGTGTTTTATGCGATACAAACACGACCGCCACACTGAACAACATTCAGCGTTCAAAATGAATGCGCTGGCAGCAGAAACTTACCGTGATTCATCAGGGCATGATGGTTGTGCTGAATTGACCATGATGGAAGATGCAGAGGAAATAGCCAGTGGCAATTTGTCGAGCATTGAAGGGCGTTTGATAGCGCAAGCCATCACGCTGGATACGGTGTTTACTGAATTGGTCGGGCGGGCGCATACAGCGATGAGTTACAGCAGTGAGGGTGTAGTGGGTGCAGAACGCTATTTACGGTGGGCATTGAAAGCACAAGCGCAATCAGCCAATACCATGAAAATTCTGGCAGAGATAAAACAGCCTAAAAGCATCACGATTGCTAATCAGGCGAATATTGCACGTAATCAAATTGTGACGACGAACCCGAACCATGCACGCGGAAATTTTCAGGCTGATAGTGGGGGCGTAAAAATGCCAAACGAACTAATACAAATCGGGGATATTGACCATGCCACGTTGGACACCAGAAGCGCGGGAACGCCATTCAATTTTGATGAAAACCAAGATACGGCTATGGCAACCGTGGCTGCAATCAACAGGCGCAAAAACAGCGGAAGGTAAGGCGCGTAGTTCCCGCAATGCCTATAAGCATGGTTGCCGTTCCAAAGCGTCTATCCAAATGATGGTGGCGGTTCGGGAAATGATCCAGCACAACAAACAGGAGTTTCAGCGCATGAGGCAATCGGGTTTCTGGTAGACTCTTTGCCATACAACACCCTTCCGGGGAAATCTTGCCGACTGATTGCGAGTATCAACCATGACCGACGAAAAGCCGCGTAAAACGCTGTCTATCACGCGCAAGCCTGCCAGCTCTACGGTACAGGCAGAAAATGACGGCAATGCGCCTACGGGCATCAAACGCACGGGAAAGCGCATCATTACCCGTGAGCAATTGCCGGATGTGCAGAAACCCGGCATACCCAAGAAACCGCCTAAAAAGCCCAACAAGCCAACGCAGGGCAAACGCCCCCGGCAACTGCCAAAACCCAAGAAAACGCCGCCTAGCGAATTACGGGCGCGGGAATTGAATGATTCACTGAATGGGTTTGCGGTGTGGCTTCAGCGTCAACCGTTGGCGTTGGGGATCGAAAAGCAGGTATTCCGCTACATTGCCGACCATCACTTGAGTGCATCCAAACGGGTGGTGCAACGCTTGCTGTATGCCCATACGCACCAGCGTGACTACTTGCAAGCGGTGGCAGCGGGCGGGATGCGTTACGGGTTGGATGGGCAGGAAGCGGGGGAGGTTACGCCAATGGAGCAAAAGAATGCAGAACAGTGTTTAATGTGAGGATATAAACGCTGCTCGTTCTGCTTCAGATAAGACTGTTCCTGCAAGAATATCAGGGGCAGAACGGAAAAAGTCATCTTGTTCATTTTTTAAGTTATAATCTATATGTTCGATTATATTTAATGAGTTTCTATCAAATGCAGTTCCGTCGAAATTAATTTCAACGAAACGATTATATGCTAAGCCATTGGTATAGAGTAAGTCAAAGACAACAGAACCACTAAACCCCATATCATGGAGTTTAGAACTTAATTGCTTAAGTTGTTTCATTGGACTGAAATCAGCAGTTGCTGTAATAACAACAAATCTGCCGCCTTCAGTCATTCGTATTGATTCCATTTTTCAACTATTGTCCTCCGCCACATAAAGAGCATTTATTGCTTTGTAAGCATCTTTTGTTAAGGATAATGCTTTATCCAACGTATCAACGACTCGGCTAGTGCTGATCATTTCATCCATGTGAAATAATCCATTTCTATGCTTTCTAAAAAAGCTATATGCTTTTTCTAACTCAGAAACTAACCTAGTATTATCAACTTGGCTATGGAATCCTTGATTAAGTGTTACATTTCCACTCCTAACGGAAAAGAACGCACCAAAGCCATTTTCTTCACTATCCACATACATACCGTACTTACTAAGTATGTGCTTTAGTATCCCTTCGAGTGACCGAAGTTCAGGATACAACAACATACTGTACTCAGGTAGTTGTGGAGAGGCAAGTTTCACACAACAGCTTGATAGTAACAGATTTCTTATGATGGGCTGTATTTTTTCATAAGAATCAGTGAGTTGCATCTTTAGATAGTCTTCGGCTATTTCTTTTCTTACAATCGAAGCTGTATCATTCTCTGTCCTGCTCAAGACATTCTGTAAGCCAGAAAGATCAAGAAGCTCCGAAAGTAGGTAGATTATTCGCCTATACGTGAACAATGGCTTCCCTTGAATCTGCAAGACCCGCGTACTTGGATGATGTGTGACTGTAATGGTATCATTATGAGCAATAC
>JBJOOT010000163.1:0-8182 GCA_046051185.1 Pseudomonadota bacterium
AGAGCCATTGCAGCTCCCGCAAGCATTGGATCAAGCAAAATACCAAAAGCGGGATACAAAACCCCTGCTGCAATGGGGATGCCTATAAGATTGTAGATAAAGGCAAAAAATAAGTTTTGCCAAATCGTTTTCAGAGTTGCTTTGGAAATACGAATGGCTCGCTCAATCCCCGCGAGTGAACTCCCAATTAAGGTAATATCTGCGGCTGCAATGGCCACATCGGTACCTGCGCCAATTGCAAAGCCGATATCCGCCTGTGCAAGTGCCGGAGCATCATTAATACCATCACCGACCATTGCCACCGTTTTGCCTTGCTGTTGTAACTGCTGAATCACGGCTAGTTTATCGGCAGGTAAAACTTCGGCATATACGTTTTGAATACCAAGCTGTGCGGCTAAATGCTCGGCCACTTCGCGCCGATCGCCAGTCAGCATCACCAGCTCTAATCCTTGCTCCTGTAGATGGCGTATGCTAGTGAGTGCATCGGCTTTTAAGGTATCCGCTATCGCAAAAAGAGCAATAATTTGCGTCTGATCCGCAAGAAAAATCGGCGTTTGCCCCGCAGCATCCAGCTGTTTCAATACAGTTTGCCAATCTGCTAGGTTTAAATGCTGTTGCTGCATCAAACGTGTATTACCAATGAAATACGTTTGCTCGGCAATCTGCGCTTGTACACCATAACCCGTTAAACTACTGAAATTCTTGACCTTTAAATCTTTTAATTGCTCTGTCTTCGCAGCAGTGCGCAAGGCTTGACCTAAAGGATGCTCTGAGCCTTTTTCTAGCGAGGCCGCGATTTGTAAGACTTGAGCTTGAGTATAATCAGCCGCAGGATAAATTGTCTGTAACATGGGTTTACCGGCGGTGAGTGTACCGGTTTTATCGAAGACAATAGTCTCTAGTTTAGACGCTTGTTGGAGGGCATCCCCATTGCGAATCAAGATGCCAGATTGAGCGGCTTTACCTGTACCTGCAATAATCGCAATAGGAACTGCTAAGCCTAAAGCACAAGGGCAAGCGATGACTAAGACGGTCATAGACGTGACCAGTGCATAGCTTAAAGACGGCTCTGGGCCAAGCCATAACCATAAAATAAAACTTAAGAGGGCAATGGCAACTACAACTGGCACAAAAACTGCCGCTACCTGATCCGCAAGGCGAGCAATCGCAGGCTTGGAGCTTTGAGCTTGACGAATCATTGCAATGATTTTGGCCAATACCGTATCCGTACCGATATGGCTGACTTGCATTAAAAAGCTACCCTCGCCATTTTGAGTGCCGCCTGTTACTAAACTACCTTTGGTTTTAGCCACGGGTAAAGCTTCACCACTGAGCATCGACTCATTCACATGCGAAGAGCCTTCTAAGACGCTGCCATCTAAAGGAATCGTTTCACCGCTACGCACCCGCAAGGTTTCTTCTAAGCCAATCTCCTCTAATGGAAGATCCAGTTCTTCTCCGTTACGAATCACATGCGCCATCGGTGGTTGTAAGTTCATCAGATGTTTAATCGCAGCGGTGGTGCGCCCCCGCGCGCGCATTTCCAAGGCTTGGCCTAAATTAACCAAGGCAACCACGACTAAAGCAGCTTCAAAATAAGCATGATGAGCAAGGCTCGGGAAGGCCTGCGGAAATAAGACTACCAGCATCGAATAGAGCCAAGCAGTACCTGTGCCTAAGGCAATCAAAGTATCCATATTACTGGAATGATGCTTAAGCTGTTGCCAAGCCCCTCGGAAAAAATGCCCACCTGAATAAATCAATACGCCTAGGGTGATTAGCCCCATCAATAACCAAAACCACTGACCTGAACCATGCATCGGTGGTAAGGCATGAAAGACCATATCGCCTAGCATCAAGAAACTGCCGGGAATAGCAGCGACCCAAACCTGTCGCCAAAGCCGATGATAATAAACTTGCTCCGCTGCTTCTTTATCAGCTTCGGCTTGGCGGCCTTGCATGATCGCAGCTTCATACCCCGCTTGTTTCACTGCACTGAGCAGTTGCTCAGGTACAGGCGTGCCGGTCACTAAAGCAGTACGCTCGGCAAGATTAACCTCAGCGGTGGCGACTCCAGTAACGGCTTGCAAGGCTTGTTCTACGGAGCTGACACAACCCGCACAAGTCATCCCTGCGATGGATAGGCGAATAGTGTCTGTCATTCCTCCGCTAACTCCGCTGGATAGCCTGCTGCTGTTAAGGTTTCAATCACAAGCTCAGGCTCTACAGAACCTTGCAGTTCAGCGGTCTTGCTGGCTAAATCCACCGTAACTTGCTCAACACCGGCTAAAGCTTCTAATTTGGCTTGGACTGTTGAACGGCAACCACCACATTTCATATTTTCAACGGTAAATTTCATCTTAAATTTTCTCCCAATTGCGATTAGCTATTCTAGCAAAACCACGTTGCCAAGGCTAAATACCTTGCAGATCTGTGTATTCGCATCATTAAGCTTATTAATCGGCCAACTGCTTAGATCGAAACCAAGACTTAAATCAGTTATGCTAGTCAATCTGATACAAAGGGTTATTCGGTATGCATCAAAATTTTAAAATCAAATTGGCAGCTATTGCCAAAGATGAAGGCTTCTATTTGCCTTTATGGGTTTATCATCATTTGCATGTTGGTTTTGATGTATTAGATATTCGAGTTAATGATACAACGGATAATTCCTTGCAAATTTTAGAAAAACTTAAGGCTGTCTATGGAGATCGTCTGCGCTTTAGCTTAGCCGATCAGGAGATGGAGGAATGTCGGGCTAAAAATATTAATTTTCAAGCCTATATGTATGAAAAAATTCACCAAGAGACTTTAAAAGAAGATTATACACATCTACTTTTTTTAGATTTGGATGAATATTGGTGCTCCGAAAATTTTTCAGAAACAATCAAAGACTGCCTACAGTCTTTAGCAGATTTTGATATATGTATGTTTCAATGGTTGTTGGATCAACCGAGTGCTCAGCGAAGCTTTGTCGATTTTTCCTTTCAGCCCATAATAGTTGGGCAAAAAAATAAGCATGTCAAAAGCCTAATTAATATGAAAGCCTCTCTAGTTGCAATGCGTATTCATAACGCAGTGATTAAACGGGGTCACTATATTTTAGCAGATCAGACCTTAATTCAGTTTGCTGACGATGATCAAGCCCGAGCAATCCTACCGGATAGCATCTTTGAGCAGCAATGTTTGAAATTAGAAAATTATTTTATTTATCATCAGATGTATCGTTCACAAGAGGAATATTTAGCAGGCTTATTACGAGGAAATAAGCAAAATGGTGATGACTCATTATTAAAGACTAATCGTCATGGCTATTTGGCGAATCGACCGGAAAATTTTAATCTGGTGTGGAAGCTAGATGAGAGCGTTTTAACTGCTTATAAACAGGGGTATCTAGAGTTAATAGCTGATTTAAAGCTTGATTTGGCTGCCGCCAAACACTTTATTTTAGCTAGAAAAGACCAAGTTTTAGATTTATTGAGTAAGGATGCCTTTATGCGGCAAATCCATGCGAATAAAATGAAAGGCATTAGTGAAGATCTTTATCAAGCCCAAGCAAGAAAATCGACTATTAGAGCAAAAGTTTATGAGTTAATTTTTGATGAGTGCCAGTTAGTTTGCAGCTTTAAGTGTGAAATTATTAGCAAAATGGATACTTATCAACTACAAATTACTCAAGGGTTTAGTCAAGTTTTAGTAAAAGCTGATATTAAATTAGTCGATGAGCAAGGTGTGGATTCATTATTGATTAAAAAGTTTGAAGTCAATATTGAGCTTAAAGAATTTAGCTATCTTGTTTATAAAAATCAGCCTCCTTTTTGTTTAGTTGCTAAGCTAAACGATGAGTTAATCGTTTTGGAAAGAGTAACCTTCCGTTCAGTTGCAGCTAGTTTGCTAAGTCATTTTAAGCAGTTTAAAAATAAGACCATCCACTGATCACTGATGGAAAGTTTTTAATTAGGCTGCTTATTTAGCTTCGCTAAGCCGTGTTTAAGGGGTAATGCTGATGACCTAAAGCATCAAAATTACTCGCTGCCAACCAAGTCTCAAACTTCTGTTTTAAAGCAGGCCATTCGCTATCTAAAATTGAGAACCAAGCGGTATCTCGATTGCGGCCTTTATAAACCGTTGCTTGGCGAAAAATACCTTCAAAACTAAAACCTAAGCGTAGAGCCGCTTGGCGAGAGGGGGTATTTAAAGCATCGCATTTCCATTCATAGCGCCGATAACCTAAGGTTTCAAAGGCATGCTGCATCATTAAATACATGGTTTCCGTCGCAGCGCGAGTTCTTTGCAAAGCCGGTGAAAAATTAATATGCCCCACTTCAATCACACCATTAGCGGGGTCAATCCGTAAATAGCTCGCCATACCCAAGGCTTGACCCTCAGGATTAAGAATGCTGTAGAAAAAGGGGTCTTTACTGTGAGTCTGTGCTTCTAGCCAAGTATTAAAGCGGTTGAACTCGGTGAATGGGCCATAAGGTAGATAAGTCCAAAGGCGATTTTCTTGATCCGCAGTAAAGGCTGTGTATAAATCCTTAGCATGCGCTAAGTTCAATGCTTCAAGGCGGCAATATTGACCGCTTAAAACGGGAAAGCGGGCTGCGGGCTTAGCTTGCCAGTTCACCGGAAAGCCAATAGCTTGACCCAGTGCATTATAGTGTGCTGAGTGAGTATTAGACGGCATCGGTGACTCGCTTTATAAACTGGGTTGTTGACGGGTGACAGAGTGAATACTAGCACCACCAGAAGCTAAAGCATCTATATTGAGCAGTTCAATTTTGCGCTCAGGAAATGCCTGACTTAAGGCTCGGCGGGCAGCGTTATCCGTGCGCGGGTCACCAAATTCGGGTAAGAGTACCGCTGCATTGCAAACATAAAAACCTAAATAACTCGCCGCAAACTGAGGGGTGATGAATTCACTGCGGACACTTGGCGGTTTGCTCACGCTCACTAGTTTTAAACGCCGCCCTTGGGCATCGCTCGCTGCTTGGAGAATCGCTTGATGTTGTTGAGTAATCGCATGCTCTCTAAAGTCGGGGTTTGGCTCATCGTTAACAAGCACCGTCGCTGCTTGAGCAAAGCGCACATAATAATCACTGCCACGCTGAGCGAGTTCACCTTGAGGGTCGCCGGGTAGCCAAATACATTTTTTAATACCGGCTAAGCGGTTTAGACGATTTTCAATTTGGCGTTTGCTGAGGTGAGTGTTACGCCCTGCATAAAATAGCTTACTTTCAGTTAAAATCGCCGTGCCTGCTCCGTCCACTTCAAGATTGCTAGCATCTAATTGCAGATCAGCCTCTATCAGTTCTAGTTGCAAGTGTTGGGCAAGAAACTGAGCGAGTTTTGCGTCCCGTAGGTGAATTTGTGGGGCTTGCCAACCTTTAAAATGGAAGTCGATAGCTCGCATTTGTCCGGCGGGGTTCAGCAATAAACTTGGTGCACTATCGCGCAGCCACAGATTATCCAAAGGGCGCTCGATATACTGGACGGTAGCCCCAAATAAGGCTTTTGCACGCTCTAATTCTTTGGGGCGCACGAGTAAGGCGACTGGCTCATACTTAGCAATGGTTTGGGCGATGAGGGCTAGGTTTTGGCGGGCGGTGTGGAGAAATTTCTTTGGATAAAAACGTGGGCTAACACCATAGGCCATCCACGTCGAATGATGCTTGGCAGATTCAGCGGGGAGGATAAACGGATTTGAGTTTTCGGCCGATAAACTATGACGAGGCCAAGCCAAGCAGCCCAAGCTACTGGCTAGACTCAGTTGTAAAAATTGGCGGCGACTGACGGTGTGCACCTTAACCTGCAGTATTTTTTTCGACCCAGCGGGTGCTGCCGTCGCTTAAAGTTTCCTGTTTCCAAAAAGGGGCTTGATGCTTAAGATCTTCCATGAGTTGTCGGCAAGCTTCAAAGCTAGCCCGTCGATGGGCTGACCAAACGGCGACTAAGACAATCGGTTCAGCTGGCAATAATTCACCGACTCGATGTTTGAGCAGGACATGATCTAAGTTCCAAGTAGTGCAAGCTTGCTCAACCAGTTGTTGTAAGTATTTTTGCGTCATGGCTGGATAATGCTCCAAACGCAGCGCTTGTACTGGTTCGCCTTCATTAAAATCGCGCATTGTGCCGACAAACACGGCATTGGCTCCGCTTTTCTGAGCATTGAAAGCGGGGTGTTGTTGAAACTGTTGGAGCGTTTGCCAAGGATCAAAAGCGGTGCTGCTGACTTCGATGGCAATCATCTTAGCCACCTGTGACGGGTGGGAAAAAAGCCAATTCATCCCCATCGGCTAATGAGGTATTTTCATCACAATATTCTTGATTCCGTGCCATGAGCAGATGCTCGGGGAACTGGGTTTGTGTGATTTGCTGCCAAACTTGGCTAGGGGTTAAATCAGTTTGCCAAGGGTAGTGCATCTGGCTGTGCCCCACTTGTTCTCGTAAGCTGGCAAAAAATAAAACCTTAATACTCATTATCGATTCCTTCAGAGCCTAAATTTAAGAGAGCCTAAGTTTAACTCAAAGCGCTAAATGTTGATTTGTAACCGCCTGAAACCAATCAGGATCATGACTGGCTACCATTAACCTTAAACCTTGGCGCTTCAAGTCTTCAAGCATTTCTAAAGTTAATAAGCGTGCCGCTTGATCCATATTCGCGGTTGGCTCATCGAGCAGTAAAGCCGTCGGTTTGCGTAAGAGCGCCCGCGCCATTGCTAAGCGTTGGGCTTCGCCACCGGAGAGCCGTTTGGCTTGATTCTTTAATAATGCCGTTAAACCCGCCCAATCAGCGATACCTTCAATCTGTTGATATTGCTCAGTACGGGGCAAACCGCGTGCTAATGCATAAGCCAAATTATCCCAAACACTGCCTTCAAATAGATAAGGCTGTTGATGCAGATAGAGAATTTGGCGTTGTAACTCCGGTCGATACGCCCGCCATGAATAGTATTTGCCATTGGCTTGAATCTTACCCTGATCCGGTTGATCTAGACCCGCTAAAATACGCATCAAAGTGGATTTACCTGCCCCATTTTTTCCTGTGAGCAATAAGCATTGCCCTGCTATTAAAGAAACCGTGAGTTCAGTAAACACGAGGCGTTTTCCATAGTGTTTGCTGAGTTGATGAAAAATCAGCTCACTCATGCTGCAATATGGCCTTTACCTTGAAAATAATGGAGTAATAAGTTTAAGGCAAAGGCTAATAAGAGTAAGACTAAGCCAAGGGCGATGCCTTGTGCAAATTCCCCTTTGCTGGTTTCCAAAGCAATCGCAGTGGGAATATTACGGGTGTAGTGCAAAATATTACCGCCAAGCATCATGGAGGCACCCACTTCGGCAATGATGCGTCCAAATGAGGCGAGTAGTGCAGACATCAAGCCAAAGCGCACTTCATACATTAAAGTCCAAACCGCCCGCAAGCGAGAAGCCCCTAGCATGCGAGCAGTTTCCCAAGCACGGCGGTCTGCGGCTTGTAATGCAGTGTGAGCCATTGCTACTAAGAGGGGGAAAGCCAAGACAATTTGCCCTAAGACCATAGCCGTTTGGGTGAATAACAAACGCCATTCCCCCAAAGGGCCACTACGGGACAGTAAGAGATAAAGGCTTAAACCAATCACCACGGCGGGAATCGCTAAGGCAGTATTCACTAGGGCAATCAGTAAGCGTCGCCCCGGAAACTGCCCGAACGCCAGCATAAAAGCCATGAGTAGAGCAGGGGGAGTGGCGAGTAAAATCGCAAGTGTTGAGACTCGAAAGGAAATCAAAATGATTTCCCACAGGTCGGGATCGCCACTCAGCAGCAACTGCAAGGCTTGCCCAGTAGCGCTGCTGATGGTTTCCATGAATTAATTGGTTTTAGCGGGTTCTGTCGTCGGTTTAGCTTCAACCGGATCAGCATTGGGCGTAAACAAGCTTTGCCCATTAATTTTAAAATTACCGATCGCTTGTTGGCCTTCAGGAGCAACCAGCCAGTCAATCAAAGCTTGCGCCCCCGCATGATTGACATCGGGATAGCGTTTTTGGCTAACCGCAATAATTCCATAAGGATTCAGTAGGGTTTTATCGCCTTCTAAGACAATTTTGAGCGGGGATTTATCCATCATGGCTAACCAAGTACCGCGATCTGTCAGGGTATAGGCTTTTAATTCGCCACTCATTTGCAGGACTTCACCCATTC
>JBJOOT010000164.1:0-8171 GCA_046051185.1 Pseudomonadota bacterium
AGTCAACAAGTTGTTTTATTCCCACATCTTATTCAATTTATGATAAATAATAAAGATAAAGAAATATCAAGAGTTGCTGATAAGTTTAAATATCTTAATCCAGATTTATGTTTGGCTGTGTTGTTAAGATTATTAAAAAATGGTCATGCACATATTCAAAAGGCGGCAATAGCTGCAGTTTTTGCTTTACAAGAGGCGAATAGTTTAAGTCTAGAGCAAAAAAGTTTACTTCAACAAGCTTTGTCTCTAACTGATCCTATTTTGCGAGAAGAAACGGAAAAAGAATGGCAAACCTATAAAAAAACTCAAGTCGAGCCAGCACTCAGCGAATCCGCCAAACGCTTTAATGCCATGACCAATGAAGAATTAACAGCCTGCATTGCCGATGCAGAGGTCAAAATGACCGAATGGCGTGCTCAGCGTGAAGCGGATTTACTTAAAGTGGTTGATACTTTTGAGTTAGTTCCGCCTAACACGACTGAGGCTTATCGCTCGTGGCAGGTTTTCCAATGTGCTTTTGACTTGTCTAAACGTGAGCCAAATGAGGGCAAGAAGTTACTGATGCATAATTTATTTGATGTCCGCGAGGCTGCCGCGATGGGGATGGCGAGCAGTCCTAAGCTAAAGGTCAGTGATATTAAAGATTTAGAGCAGCAGTGGTTAGCTACTAAAGACCCTATTAGACATAATGCGATTTTCCGTGCCATTGATCTAGGTTTATTGAATATTGAAGCAGTTGGGCAAGAGCCAGAATTAGCAGAGTTAAATCAATACCTAGTAGAGCTAAAGCAACTCAAACCATTCGATGATGAAGCTGAACATCCTTCCCAGGCAGCCATTTTTCCACGAGTAGATTGGACACAAGCACAACTGCAATGGCGCTCAGAAACTTTAAAACAAAATATCCAAGCTTATAATGAGCAGTTACCGAGTTGGCTCAAAGAATATTGTCTAAATCCAGATGGTTCTTATAGGCAGCCAGAACAGTGCGATAATCCTCAACTCAAAGCCTTACTCCCTGCAGTCTCATCAGTACTTGAGGTTCACCATGACTAATCCAAGCTATGATTTTTTTATCTCGTGTTCTAAATCGGATGAGGCTTGGGTGGAGAATATCTTTCTACCCAGACTACAAGCAGCAGGGCGTCAATGTTTAACCGCCAAAGAATTTCAACTAGGGCATGCTATTCTTGCTGAGCTGGAGCGAGGTATTACCACTAGTCATAAAGTGCTACTTATTCTCTCAGCCAGTTATTTAGAAGAAAATACCAATGCGATTACCGACTTATTTGCCATGTATTACGGCTTAGAAACTGGCAAGTGGCCGGTGATCCCTATTTTAATTGAGAAAAGTTTAGCACTCCCACCCCGTCTACGCTTTGTGATTCCGGTCGACTTTACTGAATTTGCAGAATATAACGAGGGTTTTAAGCGCTTATTGGCAATTACCCCAATTTCTACTAGCTCACCATCTTTACCAACACCAACACCAACACCAGTTTCTACATCTACCTATGCAGATTCACGTAGGGTTTTTTTAGAGCGTAAATTACGCTTGCTGCAACAGCAATATGATGTAGAAACACGAGTTGAAGAACAGTTACGTTTAGAACCTATCATTGCTGAAATAGAGACTCGCTTAAAAACTTTGTGATTGAATCTGTCAGTATTGATCAAGACTTTAGTTATTAACTTGTATGCTAAAGTTGCCCATAAGAATGCAGACCCGACAAAAACATATTCACCCCTAAAAAGGCGAATAGGGTGATAAATAAGCCAAGAATCGCCCACCATGCCATTGCCGTGCCTCGCCAGCCTTTGGAGAAGCGAAAGTGCAACCAAGCGGCATAATTGAGCCAGACAATCAGTGCCCAAGTCTCTTTTGGGTCCCATGACCAATAGCCCCCCCATGCTTCTGCCGCCCACATCGCCCCTAAAATGGTTGCAACGGTGAAAAATGCAAAACCTAAAGCGATGGCTTTATAAGTCAGCTCATCCATGAGATCTAAGGAGGGTAGGGCACGAGTAAAGAGGCTGTCTGGTTTGTGTGAGTGAATTGCTTGTTTGATTAAATAGGCAATACTCACCATCGCTGCGAGGGCGAATGAGCCATAACCAATAAAATTGGCAGGTACATGAATTTTCATCCAATAACTTTGTAGAGCAGGGACTAAGGGGAGGATTTTATGAGCGCCCCGTTCAAAGCTATACCAAAGTAAAAAGCCAACCGCTGCGCTAATTACTAATAAAACAAAACCACCTAAACTGCGTTGTTGATAGGCTTGCTCATAATATAAATACAATAATCCTGTTAAAATACAAAAAAGAATAAAGACTTCATATAAATTACTGACCGGAATATGTCCAAAGCTCGGATCAATTAAATAGGATTCATACCAGCGCACCATTAAACCGGTTAAACCCATTATGAGCGCTGCCCAAGTGAGGGCGCTTGCTGTTTTTAAACTAAGATCACTGTTAGTCAATAAACCTAGAAAATAACTAAAGGTCGCCATCCCAAATAAAGTACTCATCCACATAATCGCCGACTGGCTAGACAGTAGATATTTTAAGAAAAAATTTGTCTCAGCGAATTCAGCTTGGCCGTTATATAAAAATAAAGCAAATAAACTTAAAGCAATGACTGCCAAAGAATAACTGCGAATAGGTTTCCAAAACCAACCTAAGCCAATTAAAGTAGGGGTTACCCCCCATAAAATAGCTAATTCAAAGCCATCCATGGGTTGTTTATAAAACCAAATACCTGCACCCCCCATAATTAAAGCAGCCCATAGCCAATCTAAGCTACTGAGTGTTTGCAACCAGTGGGGCGTTGGCTTCAAGCTCAACGGACTCATTACCTTGTCATAACGGCTCATTTCTCAAAACTCCACTCTACTCCTGAGGCTCAGGGCTTACTGACTCCATCTTTTAGGTAAACTAGTGAAGACTAGCAATCAGGCAAATGTCTGATTGATGCGCGCTGTGGCGGTTAAGCACTTGTTTTAGGGTGTTTGAATTAGAGGTTTGTCGGATGTATTGGAGGCTAATTTTTATTAATATTGGGAGTTAGATGTTTAATTAAAATAGGTCAATTTTATGGATACTAAGCCCACCACTGATCAAGTCAAAGTCTGGGATCTTTGGGTCAGAATTTTCCACTGGACACTCGTGCTTGCCTTTGCTACTTCTTATCTATCCGGTGATGAATGGGAGGCTTGGGGGGATGTTCATGAAATCAGTGGCTATTTGATTTTGGGTTTATTGGTGTTTCGTATTATCTGGGGTTTTATTGGGAGTCAATATGCACGGTTTAGTGATTTTATTTATTCCCCTAAGCGAGTCATTGAGTATTTAAAGTCTTTATTAAGCACTCATCCAAAGCATTATTTAGGGCATAACCCTGCCGGTGGTTGGATGGTCGTTATTTTATTGGCTTGTTTATTAGCGACGACAGTGACTGGTTTAAAAGTATTAGCAGATGAACATCAAGAAGGACCATTAGCCACCCTTGAATGGCAACTGCCAAGTTTAATTTCAGTAGCGGAAGCGCGGCGAATGGGAGGGGAGCAGGCTGAAAATGAAGAGCGTGAAGGTGAGGAAAATGAAAGTGCTTGGAAAGAAATTCATGAGTTTTTTGCTAATTTCATCTTATTTTTAGTGGTTGTGCATATTCTTGGGGTTATTGTCAGTAGCCGTTTACACAAAGAGAATTTAGCGCGGGCAATGGTGACGGGTAATAAATCGCTTAATCAGGACAAGGATCTTTAAGTGTCTAACCTTTTTTAAAGTGAGTAATAGATGCTAACAAGCATGACCTTAAGTTCTTGGATGCAACTGAATCAAGACTATCTAATAATGCTAATTCCTGCCTTGGTGGCCATCGCGGGTGGGATTTTAGCTATGATTTGGAATCCCAGTCGTCAAACCCGTAGTTTAATTCAGCATTTTGCGGCGGGTGTGGTGTTAGCGGCTTTAGCGGTTGAGGTCTTACCGGATATTCAAGGCGAATATGCTTCTGGTTTGGTGATTATCACGGCTTTCGCCTTGGGTAGTTTATTCATGTACACCATGAAGCTTTGGACATTGCAGTTGGAGGCAGGTACTGAACAGGGTGCGAGTGATCATTTATCACATGGCTTAGTGATAGCCACTTTTGTGGACATTGCGGTAGATGGTTTTATTATTGGTGCAGGCTTTGCAGCGGGTGGGCAAACCGGTTTGATTCTAGCTTTAGGTTTATCCGTCGAGCTATTGTTTTTAGGGTTATCACTGACGGCAGAAAATACTAAGGGCTGGCGGATTTTAGTGTTAGCGGTTGCTTTGGGGGTTACCGTTTTGATGTTCGCTGTCTTAGGTAGTTGGCTATTAGCGGGTGCTTCACATGATATGATTGCAGCCGCTTTAGCTTTCAGTGCGGCGGCTTTGTTGTATCTAGTGACTGAAGAGTTATTAATTGAAGCCCATGAAGTTGAAGAAAAACCCATTTCAACCTTGGTGCTATTTACAGGTTTCTTGGTGTTTTGGAGTATCCAATTACTCGGAAATCCTATCTAAATAATGGTTTAAACGCTTAAAAAATTGGCAGCGATGATACCGCTGCCGAGCTTTTGTGGATCGGGAATTAATTTTTAGGCGAAGGTATCACCAAAGAGGCTATTGGCCCAGTCAAACATTTTCCGGTAGTTTGAGGTGCTTGCTCCACTGGATGCACCAAATGAAGCAGGGATGAGTTGCATACTTTGGCTTGCAGGATCATAAGCAAAGGCAGCGGTTAGCCAAGAGGCTGTATTGGCACTAATCGGGCTATAGCAGGCTGAATTAGTGATGGGCGCTTGAAAAGGTTGAGCACCTGATAATAAGCGTAACACGGCATCTGCACAGATTTTTGCTTCCGCATTGGCAATATGCCCCGCTTTAGGTTGCCCAGTACCTTGCGAGTCACCAATAATATGAATGCCTTGTACCGCAGTGGATTCATAACTTAAAGGGTTAACATTTGCCCAGTCACCACTGCTGCTATTGGCTAAGCCATGATTTTTTACGATGCTACCTGCTTGATGTGGTGGAATCACATTCAAGACATCTGCGCGATAATCGCCAAAGCTGGTGATTGCCACCTTCTTAATAGAGTCAACCGCTTGCAATAGGGTATTGGGTACATATTGGACAATACCGGCATAGGTCTGAGTGAAGGCATGATTGAAGGTATCGCGCTCCACTGTAATATCAGGATTACTATCTAGCACAATGACTTTAGAGCCTGGTTTATTGCGCTTGAGATAATCCGCGACCACACAAGCCCGCTCATAAGGCCCTGGTGGGCAACGATAGGGCGCTTTAGGAATACTCATTACAAAGCTGCCACCGGCTGGCATGGCTTGTAGTTGTTGGCGTAATTGTTGAACTTGATTACCTGATTTCCAAGCGTGTAAAACTTTATTGCTATTTAAACCTGTGATTGCTTTAAATTGTACGCCGGGGGCGAGAATTAAACGTTCATAACCTAAGGTTTGCCCATTAGCGAGCTTGACAGTCCGACTGGCACTATTGAGCGCGATTGCTGTGCTACGCAATATTTGTATTCCATATTTTTGCGCCAGGGTGTCATATTTAAAGCCAAGCTGAGCTATTTGGCGCTGACCATTCAATACCAAATTACTTAAAATCGGTGAGTAATAGATAGCATTCGGTTCAATCAAACTAACATCAACCGTATTATTCGACCAAAGACGGAGATATTTAGCAGCTGTTGCGCCCGCAAAACCACCACCAATGACCAGCACTCGCGGGCGAACCACGGCCGCTTGAGTCATACTGATGGGTAAAGCCGCTGCTCCTAAACCGAGGCTTAGGTTTTTTAAAAACTGACGGCGAGATAATTCATTCATTATAAGCTCCTGAATGGCAGTTGACAGAGGGAATGAGGGACGGTGTTGAGGGGCTTGTTAGTCGTCATCATCATCATCGTTATCATTCCCGTTACCACTGAGACTGGCGAAATAGGCTGCGATTATTTGAATCTGAACATCGGTATAAGCTTTAGCTTGGTAATGCATCAGATCATTTTTATTCTCGGCCTTCATTTCGCGCATTTCGCTAATCAGTTCGCTTTGGCTTTCACCCGCGAGGCTGTCAATCTCGGTCGTTGAGTGGCCGTCTGTGCCATGACATTGAAAGCATTGAGAGGCTAATAGGCGTGCACCATCAGGAATAATTAACCCTGCTGTACTAATGTTTGTATTGCTTAAACTGCCACCCGTATAATCGGCGTTCACGCTTGGCATTAAGCTTGAGCTAGCCAGCACAGCTAAAATACCAAGCCAAGAGTGAGGCTTATGTTTCATTCATAACTCCTTGTTTACATGCTTGCCCCAAAGGGCAGGTTGGTTGGCCCAGCATTACCCGTGCTGGGCTTTTTAAATGCAGCTTCAGTCGTCAGTCATCTTCGGTCTCGAGTTCTAAACTATCCGCTTGCAAGCTATGATTCGTTAGCTTTCTACCTTCGGCTTTCACAATGCTTTGGCCTTCGATTAAGGCAGCAAAAAATTGAGCCTGACTTACGGTATTTGAATTAATTTCAAATTGAGTATGAGCCGCAGGGGTGATGGTTATCCCTAAAATCACTAAGCTGCCTTGTGTGGGATTGATTTGCTGAGTGATGCCTTTAATCTCAACATCAGGGGAGTCAATATCCTCAAGATCACGTTCAATACGTAAAGCCAATAGGCGGCCATCTGCGAGTTGCCGCGCTTTAATTTCTAGATGATCATTCACTTGCAAATCAGTAAAGCGCAGGCTGGTTTCTTGATCTGCAGTTTTATGCAGTATGCTGGTAGAGCTATCTACAATGAGGGTATTTTCTAATACCTTGAAGGTTTGTGCATTGTAGTCAATCGAGCTGACTTGACCTTCTAACTCGCGAGTTTGGGCGCTGCTGGCTTGACGTACTGAAATTTCCTCTGCAACCAATTCACCTTGTTGATTAATTCGCCCTTCGGCTTCGACTAAAGCATTTAATTTCAGATCAGTGGAGCTACTGTTTTCAAACTCTGTATTAGCCGTAGTGACGACTAATTGACCATTAATGGCAAAGCGGCTAGTGCTAATTAAAGCTGTGACTAAACCTTCTAATTCTGCCTCTTCACCTTCATTAAACTGTAGAAATTCTTGAGTGAGTACCAAACTCTTGGCTTTCAAGAATCCATTTTGTAAAGCTTGTTGGCTTTTGACTTGCACATATTGATTCACCGTCGGCAGTGAGCTTAGAGCCACTTGACTATAATCAATGCTTAAACCGTTGATGACTAAGGTTTGGGCGGCTTGATCTAGCTGACTGATCCGGCCTTCGATTAATTGGCTAGAGCTACCCGTGATGAACTGGGTTTGTTGTAGCGTCAGGCTATTAGCTCGAATGATACCTTGGGCATCACGCGCCCCTGAAATTTGCACCACATTTCCCACCGCTAAATCACTCAAAGCTTGAATGCCATGTAAAACACTGAGGCTATCGGTACGTACCCATTGATTCAGTACATAGAGGCTTTTACCATCCGTACCAAGTGCGGTAATTTGGCCTTGGAGGAGGCTGCCATAATCAACTTGTGTGGCTTGACCGGTGATCCCATCAGCGTTGATGCTGCCTTGAATCTTGACGATTTCACCCACCCGATATTGGTTTTGATCCGTAACCACGACCCCATCGCGGGTAAAACGGGCTTGACTAACTTCATAACGCACTCCGTTTTGGATAATACTGCCAAATCCCGTAATCGGACCGACAGAAATCCCCGTCCCCCCAATGCCGCCTTCGGTTAATTGTGTTTCTACACAGGCTGTAATCCATAAACTGCTGCTAAGCAGAAGTAAGTGCATGAGGTACTTAAGCTTCATCTTGATGATCCTGTTGAGGAATAGCAGGCTGTACTTGAACTGCTTCTTCGAAATAATAGATGCCAACCCCTGCACGCATCCGTCCAGTTCCCGTAGTGGCTGGGTTGTGATCGCGATCTTGTTGGGCTAACCAAGTATTGAATTTAACCAGTAAGGCCATCGCATCTTCGTTTACCATTTGTTTAAACTGAGGTAGCACTTCGAGGGGCAAATTGTCATAACTCACTTTGCGCTGAAAACGTCGCGCATCCGTTTCACAAACTAGATTGTGATTGATG
>JBJOOT010000165.1:0-8141 GCA_046051185.1 Pseudomonadota bacterium
CGCGGTTTCTTGGTCAATCGATTGATTGATTGTCACCATCATGCCCATTTTCATCATGGACTTGATAATATCCGTTGCACGAATAGCTAATTTCTGAGCAAGATCCGAAACAATGATCGTGGATGGAATTTCAATTTCACGAATCACCGGAGCTGTTGGCTTTTCGAAACCATGCTTCACTTCACGCTCAGGCGCACGCCCTGGTTTACGCTTATTACCTTTGTGTTGGATAACTGGCGTATTTCCACGTTCGTTTTCACGCCCGCGTGTTTTAATCTTTTTCTTTTCACCGCGCTTCGTATCATCATCATCAGAGCTGACTAAGCCGGGTAATGGTTTGCTAGCGGGTTCTTCCTCTTCCAAACCAATCACATGCTTAGGCGCTAAGGATTGCTTAGGCTTAGCACGAGAAGGCCGCCGTTTTAAGGCATCAGACGCTTCTTGGCGAGCGGCATCAACCACTAATTGACGCTGTTCTAAGCCAGAAACATTCGTGGGTTCTTTACTAGCCACCACAACTGGCTCTTCAGACGTGATAGGCTCAGGTTCAAGCGGTGTAGATGCTGCAACAACTGCCACTGCTGGCAATACTGGCGGCAACTCAGGCTCGGCAGACTCTAGCACTGGCGAAGTAATAGCGACTGGCTCAATTGGCTCTACAACGGCTGGCTCGACTGGAGTCTTAGTAACTACCGCTTCAACCGAAGTAGCCACTTCAGGAACAACGGGCACTTGCGGCGGAGGCGGTACTTGAGTAGCGGCCTCTTTTGCCTCTTTTTGCCGACGAATACGCTGTAATTCTAACTCACGACGCTCACGCTCAGCCTTTTCTAGCACGGCCTCACGAATACGACGATCATTCTCTGCTTGCCGCGCCAAAGTTTCAGCACGTTGTTCAGCCGCACGATCAGCTTGCGCATCTGCTTCACTATTACGCAGATTAATCGTTTTCTTACGTCTCACCTCAACACCTTGAGGCTTACGATCATTGCCACCAGCTCCACCAGGAGTAGCACGCTTTAAAGTAATTTTTCCTGCACCTGCATTACGATTATCCACAGTCTCAGTTCGTCCACCACTTGCTTCATTTTTAATACGCTCCAGCAACATGAGCTTTTGCGCATCAGTAATCTTGTCTTCTGGACTGCTGACCTCAATGCCTGCTCGTTTTAGCTGCCGCATCAATACATCAACAGGAGCTTTCACCATCGCGGCGAGTGCTTTTACCTGAATATCTGACATTTATTGTCCTCCTGTTGAGTTACACTGACTCACTGTCCTTAAACCAAGGCTCTCGAGCAGTCATGATCAATTGAGCTGCACGATCTTTATCCATGCCCTCAATCTCTAATAATTCATCCACCGATTGCTCGGCTAAATCATCCATTGTCCGCACACCCATTTCCGCTAGCTTATACGCTAACTCTTTATCCATGCCTTTCATGGTCAATAAATCATCGGCAGGAATCGGTGTGTCTTTAGCAATCGCTTCTGTTAATAAGGCGGTACGAGCGCGTTCTCGTAGCTCATTAACAATCTCCTCGTCAAAAGCTTCTATTTCTAAAAACTCTTCACGCGGGACATAAGCAACCTCTTCTAAAGTCGAAAAACCTTCTTCGACTAAGATAATAGCGACTTCTTCATCCACATCGAGGCGGCTAATAAACAATTCGAGAATCGCTTGTTGCTCAGCTTCGGTTTTTGCTTCAGCTTCTTCGACACTCATAACATTCAAAGTCCAGCCTGTAAGCTCACTGGCTAAGCGTACATTCTGCCCACCCTTGCCAATGGCTTG
This sequence comes from Pseudomonadota bacterium, assembly GCA_046051185.1. Taxonomy (GTDB): domain Bacteria; phylum Pseudomonadota; class Gammaproteobacteria; order Thiotrichales; family Thiotrichaceae; genus Thiolinea. The sequence goes on from JBJOOT010000165.1 coordinate 1,796, forward strand.
AGATAGCTTATCTTTGTCGACCCCAATATCCATCGTTTTCTTGTCTTCATCGACCACAATCGATAAGACTTCTGCAGGTGCCATTGCATTCATCACATAAGTTGCAATGTCCTCATTCCACAGCACAATATCAACCCGCTCACCATTTAACTCTGTGGTGACCGTTTGAATACGCGAACCCCGCATCCCGACACAAGCCCCCACCGGATCAATATTCGGCAGATTAGCCCGCACCGCTACTTTCGCCCGCGAACCCGGATCACGCGCAGCTCCCATAATATCAATCATTTCTTGATTAATTTCAGGAACTTCAAGCTTCATGAGTTCAATCAAGAAATTTACATCGCTACGGCTCACAATAATTTGTGGCCCGCGCTGCTCTTGACGAATTTCTTTCAGATAGCCTCGCATCCGGGCGCTATTATGCACCATTTCACGCGGAATCATCTCTTCTCTTGGAATTAAAGCCTCGGCATTATCCCCTAAATCCAAAAAAACACCTTTCCGATCAACACGTTTGACCGTGCCCATGATCAGTTGGCCGACTTTATCACGATAGCTAGAAACTAGCTTTTCCCGCTCAGCTTCGCGAACTTTGGCCACAATCACTTGCTTAGCGGTTTGTGCTGCAATCCGCCCAAATTCTACCGATTCAATTTTTTCTTCGATATATTCGCCAACTTGGGCATTCAATCCACGATTTTGTGCATAGCTTAATAAAATTTGACGCTCAGGGCTTTCAAAATTAGGATCTTCATCATCCACGACTAACCAGCGACGATAAGTATCATAATCACCGGTATTGCGATTCACTGCCACCCGAACATCCATGTGCATGCCAAAGCGCTTACGAGTTGCCATCGCCAAAGCGGTTTCGACTGCTTCAAAAATTAAACTTTTGCCGACATTTTTTTCGTTGGAAACTGCATCAACAACGTAGAGGATTTCTTTATTCATGAATGTGCACTGCTCCTTTTTCCCTTTTTAGGCGTTGTTTTCATCTCATAGACTAAGCGACCCCGATCAATCACTGCATACGGGATTTCGCAGCTCCCATCCTCTAGCTCTAGCATAATGCTTTCAGCATTTGCTTCTTTTAAGACACCCACAAAATTACGACGTGATTGCACGGGTAATTGGGTTCGAACTTTAAGTTTTTCGCCGATATAGCGTTGATACTGCTCTGGGGTGAATAACACTCGATCCACTCCGGGCGAAGAGACTTCCAGTACATAAGCGACTGGAATTAAATCCTCAACATCTAAAGCCGCACCTAACTGGTTGCTGACCTTGCCACAATCATCGACGGTAATGCCATTGGGCGAATCAATAAAAATGCGCAATAAAGCACTTTCCGCATAAGGACGGTATTCAAAACCCCACAACTCATAGCCAAGACCTGTGACTGTGGTATGGATCAGCGCATTTAAACGTTCTTGCATAGTAACCGTTAGAGCTATTTTACGAGGTAATAAAAAAGCCCCATAAAGGGGCTTCTTATATGTTTGGTAGCGGGGGCAGGATTTGAACCTACGACCTTCGGGTTATGAGCCCGACGAGCTGCCAGACTGCTCCACCCCGCATCAGAGGTTGTGAACTATAGAGACTTTTAGGATTAGATGCAAGCTTTAATTGTAAAAAAACTAAAATAGTTTTAACGAATATACCGATAAACAAAACCGGGGAAAGCAAAGACCATAAATAGCGCAGCTGTGACCACATAAAACTCCCAATCTTGGGAATGATTGCTACCCATCACCCGCTGCTCTAATAAATAACCTAAACCACCCACGACCCAGTATAAAACTAGCCACTCCAATAAACGCACCCAAGCTGACTTCTTCGAGCATTGCAACACAAAGAAACAACGCTCACTCAACCACGGTAAATTAGCCAAAGCAATCGCAACTGCTAAATAAATCCATTGAGCAGACTGCAAACTCATAAACGACTCGCGCTTAAGGCTAAATCACAAATGCTCATTAAAGCACTGGGGAAAATCCCTAATAAAATCATCAATAAACCATTGATACTAACTAATACACGAATATCCATATCTGCTTCAATCGGAGCTTGCTCATTGGGCTGATCAAAGTACATGATTTTAATAATCCGTAGATAGTAAAAAGCGCCGATCACCGACATCACGACCATAAAGACCGCTACCCAAACAAACTTAGCCTCGACTACCGCTTCAATCACTGCGAATTTTGCATAGAAGCCTGCAGTCGGTGGAATCCCTGCCATTGAAAATAAAATCAATAAAAACATAAAGGCAAACCACGGATGCCGACTACTCAGTCCTTTAAGATCCTCTAAGTGAGTCACCTCATAACCTTTACACCCTAATAGAATCAGCATCGCAAATGCACCCGCTGACATCATGGCATAGAGTAAGATATAGAACATGGCAGCGCTATATCCGGTATGGGTAGTCATGACCAAACCCATGAGCACAAATCCCATGTGAGCGATCGCTGAATAGGCAAATAAACGCTTCAGATTATTTTGTACTAAAGCCATTACATTACCCAAGGCAATTGATAGCAAAGCGAGTAACATAAACATTTGCGACCATGCTGCCTGAGCAGGCTCTAAAGCTTCCACCATCAAGCGAACCACGATAGCAAAAGCTGCAATCTTCGGAGCGCTACTTAAGAATAGAGTAACAGCGGTTGGTGTCCCCTGATACACATCAGGCAACCACATGTGGAAAGGTACGACACCTAATTTAAATGCTAAACCTGCAACCACAAAGGTCAGAGCAAACATTAACAGTAAATTGGTTGAAGTATCTGTTTGAGTTGAGAAATATTCCCGCAAAGTATTCAGTTCTAAACTGCCACTCAAACCATACAATATCGACATACCATAGAGTAAAAAGCCTGAAGCCACCGCGCCTAGTACAAAATACTTAATAGCAGCCTCTGTGGCTTGAGTATCATCACGACGCATTGCAACTAGGGCATACATTGAAAGTGATAATAATTCTAAGCCCAAATACAGTACTAATAAATGGTAGCCCGATACCATAATCAGCATACCCAAAATCGCGGTCATGCCGAGGACAAAAAACTCACTTTGCCACATATCTTGATCACGCAGATATTTACGTGCACAAGCAAAGGCCAAAATAGCGACTAACAAAATACTAATTTTTAGTACGCCAGCCATTTCATCAACCATATACATGCCATCAAGGCCAAGCGTTTTATCCACACGGTTAAAGAAAGAGCTATACACTAATAAAATCGTGGTGAGTAAAGAAGCTTGAGTGGCTAAATACGTAATCACTCGTGACTCTTTACCCAAAAACAAATCCAGTAACAACACCACACAAAGCGCGGCTAATAAGAAGATTTCTGGACGAGCAATTTCAAATGCAGCCATCATGAACTCCCCTTCACTACAGGCATCAGGTCTGATGGCGACACAATCATCATCCACTCTCGAATCGAGCCTTCCATTAATCGAACGAGTGGCTCAGGCCACCAACCTAAACTTAAAATGGCAAGGCCTAATACACCAAGAATCACAAACTCACGCTGATTAATATCTTGCAATTGATTCAGCTCACTGCTATTCACCTCCCCAAAGAGCAGGCGCTTAACCATCCATAAGGTGTAAGCAGCACCAAGAATTAAGATAGTCGCTGCAATTAAAGCAACCCAAAAATGGGCTTTAGCACTGGCTAAAATCACAAAGAACTCACCGACAAAGCCCGAAGTACCGGGTAAACCCACATTCGCCATTGCAAATAACATAAAGAAAGCCGCAAATAAGGGCATTCGACTAGTAATGCCACTGTAAGCACTGATTTCAGTGCTATGTAACCGCTCAGCCAACATCCCCACCGCAAGGAATAAACCGCCCGCGACGAAGCCATGAGAAATCATTTGTACCATTGCTCCTTGCACTGCCAAAACACTACCGCTGACGGCAGCATCGGCAAAGGCTAAACCTTGTAATTTAAACACGAGGAATAAACCTAAAGTCACAAACCCCATGTGTGCAACGGAAGAATAAGCGATTAATTTCTTTAAATTAGTTTGCACCAAAGCAATCAAACTCATATAGACGATAGCCACTAAGGACAAAACGACTACGAGCAAAGCCCAATCATGTGCGGCTTCTGGCACAATTGGCAGTGCTAAACGATAAAATGCATAACCACCTACTTTGACACTGATAGCCGCTAACATCACCGAGCCACCGGTTGGGGCTTGAGCATAAGCCTCTGGCAACCAAGTATGTAAGGGCCATATGGGTACTTTTACCCCAAAAGCCACTAAAAATGAGAAGAAAATCAGCAATTGCGCAGAGTCACTCAAATTAGTTAAAGCATAAAGATCGGGTAAGAAAAAGCTGCCTTGACTGGTTTGTGTATACAGATAAATCAAGCTGACTAATAAAAATACTGAACCCGCAAAGGTATAAATAAAGTATTTAATCGTTGCATGAATCCGCTGTGGACCACCCCAAATCCCTAAAATTAAGAATAAGGGAATTAACATGCCCTCAAAAAACACATAGAACAGTAAAGCATCCCGCGCCATAAACACGCCATTGACTAAACCTTCCATGATTAAGAAAGCGGCCATGTATTGTGCGACCCGCTCTTTCACTGACTCCCAAGCAGCCGCCAACACCAAGAGCGTCATAAAGGTATTCAATAAAATCAGTGCAATCGAAACCCCATCGACACCGAGGTCATAATTAATATGTATGCCTAGTGCATCAATCCAGCGGAAAGTCTCCGTGAATTGCATCGTGCCCGCTGCAGCGTCATACGCAAAGTACAGCGGTAAACTGATTAAAAAACTTATTGTCGCTACCAATAAAGCAGCCTGACGTGCACCGTAGCGATCGCCCACGATGAGCACCCCAAATCCACCCATGATTGGCAGCCACAGCAGAAAACTAAGGATTGGCCATTCCATCATAAATCACTATCTCGCATTATTTTCCGCCAACCCTAGGCTGATCTTAAGGCTAACAAAATCCAGCCCAGCATTAATGCTAAGCCTAGTACCATCGCAAAGGCATAATGATAGAGATACCCTGTTTGCACCCATCGCGCCCAACCAGCACCCCAAGCAATCACTCGTCCTAAACCATTCACGATCAGACCATCAATTAATAGTCGATCCACAAAACTCCATAAGCTTGTGCCTAAATACACAGCGCCGTTAGCAAAAAACTTTTGATTAAAGCGATCTGCATAATAGTTGTTCTCCAGCAAGCGATAGAGGCACGGTAGCTTGTCATAAGCCTTATCCGCTAAATTGTCATCTTTAACATAAACCCACCATGCTAAAGCAATCCCTGCTACCGCTAACCAGAAAGGTAAAGATAATAGGCCATGCCCAATAAAGCTTAAAACCCCATGATACCCTTCACGCAGTAAGGCCACTGCTTGATGCCGTTCAGCCACCATAATCGTAGTCACATCACGCATGCCCTCACCGACATTTTGGGCAGGCAATAAAACCTGTGAGAAGAAATCCCCCATCACTAACGGTCCAATAAAGAACCCTGCTAATACGGTGGGAATTGCCAACAAAATTAATGGTGTCGTGATCACTTTAGGCGACTCTTTAAGGTGCAATAAAGTCTGATCATCCATACGTTCATCACCGTGGAAAACCATGAAAATCATGCGGAAGGTATAGAAAGCGGTTACTAAAACCCCCAACAACACCATAAAATAGGCATAGGTGGCGGCTGACAGTGATGAATGATGCACAGCCTCAATAATCACATCTTTTGAGAAGAAGCCTGAGAACACCGGAATACCGCACAAAGCTAAAGCCCCGACCACTGCCGTCCAATAGGTAATAGGCATATGCCGCCGCAAGCCACCCATCTTGCGCATATCCTGCTCATGATGCATAGCTACAATCACTGAACCAGCCGCTAAGAATAATAAGGCTTTAAAAAAGGCATGCGTCATTAAATGGAAAATTGCAGCTGAATAGGCTGATGCACCTAAAGCCACTGTCATATAACCTAACTGAGACAAAGTGGAATAGGCGACTACACGTTTAATATCGGTTTGAACAATCGCAATCAAACCCATAAAGAAAGCCGTAGTTGCACCAATCACTAAAATAAAATTCAAAATAATATCAGACTGCTCATAAATCGGTGACATCCGCGCAACTAAGAAAATACCAGCAGTAACCATCGTAGCAGCATGAATCAATGCAGAAATAGGTGTAGGGCCTTCCATTGAATCCGGTAGCCACACATGTAAAGGCACTTGTGCTGATTTACCCATTGCACCAATAAATAATAATAAGGCAATTAAATCTTGATGGCTTAAACCTAAAGCTTGAGTTACTGG
>JBJOOT010000166.1:0-8040 GCA_046051185.1 Pseudomonadota bacterium
GCCCCGATTACTTTAGGGCGTGAAACCACCATTAGTGCGGTGCAAGAAGCTTTGCGCACCAATCGCCGCCTAGGACTAATGCTGCAACGCAATCCCCATGAGGATGAGCCGAATGCGCAGGGTTTGCATCAAGTAGGAACCTTGGTGAATGTTTTACGCTATGTCACGACACAAGAAGGGACTCATCATTTAGTCGTACAAGGTGAAGAACGTTTTAAAGTCCAAGATTATCTCCAAGATAAGCCGTATTTAACGGCCAAGGTGAGTTTTATGCCCGATCCTAAATCCGATGATTTAGAACTAGAAGCACGGCGGCGGTATTTACAAGGTTTAGCGCTAGATGTCGCTAAATTATTGCCACAATTGCCCAGTGATGTGACCCAGACCTTACAAAATATCAGTGATGCGGGGGCATTGGCTGATTTAATTGCCAATTTCATGGATATGACTCCCACTGAAAAGCAGCAATTATTAGAAGTCACCGACCTGAATGAGCGCTTAGAGCGTGTCGCTGAATTATTGCGCAAGCAATATGAGGTTTTAAAAATCACGCGGGAAATCGACAGCAAAGCTAAAGCCTCGATGGATGAGCGCCAACGCGAATATATGTTGCGTGAACAGATGAAAGCGATTCGTAAGCAATTGGGCGAAGATGACAATAATAGCGCTGAATTGGAAGAATTACGCAGAGCACTGGACGAAGCACAGCTTCCTAAAGAGGTGGATGAGCATGCGAAAAAGGAATTACGTCGTTTAGAACAAATGCAAGACTCATCGGGTGAATACTCGATGGTGCGTACTTATTTAGATTGGATAGCAAGCTTACCTTGGAGCAAGGTCGATACTGAAAATATCGATATTGCACAAGCACGCCAGATTCTCGATGACGAGCATTTTGGCTTAGCCAAAGTTAAGCAACGTATTTTGGAATATCTAGCGGTACGAAAACTCAATCCGCAAGGACGTAGCCCTATTTTGTGCTTTGTAGGCCCCCCAGGCGTGGGTAAGACCTCGATGGGGCAAAGTATTGCCCATGCGATGGGCTTAAAGTTTGTACGTGCAAGCTTAGGCGGTGTACATGATGAAGCCGAAATTCGGGGGCATCGGCGCACTTATTTAGGAGCTTTGCCGGGCAATATTATTCAAAGCTTACGGAAAGCGGGTACGCGCAACCCTGTGTTTATGTTGGATGAGCTGGATAAATTAGGCGGTGGTGGTTTCCACGGTGATCCTTCTGCAGCCTTGCTGGAGGTACTCGACCCTGAGCAAAACAACAGCTTCCGCGACAATTACTTGGCACAACCCTTTGATTTAAGCCAAGTGGTATTTATTGCCACCGCCAATGTACTGGATTCAATTCCAGGGCCTTTGCGCGATCGGATGGAAATCATCGAGCTACCGGGTTATACCGAGGAGGAAAAAATCCAGATTGCTAAGCGCTATTTGGTCAAACGCCAACTCGAAGCGAATGGCTTAAAACCTGAGCAAGTTGAGATCACCGAAGCGGCATTAAGCAGTATCATCGGCGATTACACCCGCGAAGCGGGCGTGCGTAGTTTAGATCGGAAAATTGCGGCCGTATTGCGGCGGGTGGCGATGCAAGTTGCCGAAGGTGCTTCGACTCCGATTCAAATTGATGAACCTGCAGTGCTCAATATCTTAGGTGCAAAACGCTTTGAAAGCGAAGTGGCCATGCGCACGAGCCTTCCAGGTGTCGTTACGGGGTTAGCATGGACACCCGTTGGAGGCGATATTCTCTTTATTGAGACGACCAAAATGCCCGGTCATGGCAAGCTCATTATTACTGGCCAACTGGGCGATGTGATGAAAGAAAGCGCTCAAGCGGCCTTGAGTTTAGTGAAATCACGGGCTTCTAGTTTAGGAATCGACGCCAAAACCTTTGAAGAACACGATATTCACTTACATGTTCCTGCAGGTGCTATTCCCAAGGATGGCCCAAGCGCTGGAGCAGCTATGTATACCTCCTTGGTATCTTTGCTGACCGGACGTTGCGCCCGCAGTGATCTGGCTATGACGGGTGAAATTAGCCTGCGCGGCTTGGTTCTACCCATTGGTGGCGTTAAGGAGAAATGCTTAGCGGCACTAAGGGCGGGTATCCATACCGTGTTGCTTCCAGCTCGCAACCGTAAGGATCTTGAAGATGTGCCTGAGAATGCTCGTCAACAACTGCAATTCATTTTTATGGATAAAGTAGACGATGCAATTGCCTATGCCTTAGAGCCAGAGCCTGAAAAAGCCTCTTTGCTCATCGCCGCTTAAATCAGATAGTTCTTTGCTCTCACTGAGTTTCCCTAGCCTTCGGGCTAGGGTATTTTTAAGCGCCTAGCCTTACGCTTTAGCTGAACTATTAAAACACCCTAAAACTCTAAGTCAGTATCTAGGTATCCTAAGACAGCCTAGGTGCTCTAGCTTTGGGCTTGTTAGTTGTTAGCTTTATTTTTTAATCCACGGTGGATAGGCCATGCAAATCCTGCGACGCTGCTTAAGCTTCACTATAGTTACCTTATTACTGACCGCTTGTGAGCGCTTGCCGATGGACGAAGATTTCACCCTGCATTATTTCACCAGCACAGAAGGCAGCTACACCGATATTAAGTTAGAACAAGGCCAACTCACTTACACTTACTTTGAAGATACCGAAAACCGCTGCGCTCAATGGTTTAAAAATACACCTTGTTGGACTGTGGCTGACTTAAAAACTGTCACCGCGCCCCTAGATGCTGAAACCGAAACCGCCTTGCGCAATTTGGTTAGTACCCAAAACCTGATGACCACCACACCCACTGCTCTCAAAATGGAGCAAGCCCAAGCCAAGCCAGAGCGAGCCTATAGTGAAAAGCTAGCGATTCGTTTAGGTCAACATGAACAGCAATTCGTCTATCTCAGTCGCCCTGATGCTCCCCCCAAACCGGAGTCTTTTCAACAAATTGAGCAAATTTTACAAGTGGCTGCCGAAAAACTAAAAAGCCCCACAAGCTAATCCAGCCGCTAAGCATAAAGCCTTAAGCTAAACTAAACGCTGGCAAGGTATAAGTTGCGGGCAAATCAAAATGGGCGGGATATTCCACATAAACAAAATATAAACCTGAAGCTGCCGCCGTCATACCTGCCAAAGTACGATCTCGCTGCGCCAAAAGCTCAGCCATCCATGCAATCTTTTGCTCCCCACTCCCCACCTCTAGCAAAGAACCCACAATATTCCGCACCATATGATGCAAAAACGCATTAGCAACAATGTCGATATAAATGAAATCATCTTGACGCAAAACTTGGATGCTACGAATTTCACGACGCGCATGAGTCGCTTGACAACCCGAAGCACGAAAACTAGAAAAATCATGCTCACCGACTAAAGCTTGAGCAGCCTGATGCATTGCAGCGGCATCTAAAGCATGGTGATACCAAGCCACTTTATTTTTTAAAATGGCGGGCTTAGCCCAACGATTCAAAATGACATAACGATAACGGCGTGAAACGGCGGAAAAACGCGCATGAAAATCAGCAGTAACCGGCTGTACCCAGCGCAAAGCAATTCCATCTGGTAGTTTGACATTCGAGCCAAATAACCAACCTCGCATTGGCCGCTCAGCCGTCGTTTCAAAATGAATAATCTGCCCACTAGCATGTACACCACTATCAGTCCGCCCAGCACAAACTGCCTCAATCTTTTCATTAGCTACTTCTGAAAGTGCTTTTTCAACAGAGGTTTGTACAGTACTCGCATGGCTTAAACGTTGCCAGCCGTGAAATGCGGTTCCATCATATTCTACACAAGCGACTAATTTCATGGGATTCAATAAGCAAAAGGCCGAACAAGTCGGCCTTTATAGCGATAATAATAGGAAGTCTCAACCGGTTTGATGCAGTAAGGTTTCTGCTTCACGCCGTTGATTGTCATTACCCTCGACCATGACTTCTTCTAAGGTTGAACGCGCACCCTCAATATCACCCATATCTAAATAAGCACGCGCTAAATCTAATTTCGTGCTGATATGCGCTTCATGCAGATCCAACTCCTCTTCTGGCATATCGAGGAAAGATAAAGCCTCATCAATATCACCTAACCAATCATCATCAGGGTTAGTAGATACCGCTTCAGGCGCCATATAGAAAGTATCTTGTGGTAAGATTTTTTTAATGCCAGTGTCTTTATCCAAATGCAGATTTAAACTCGTGACATTATCAACAGGCTTGCTGGCATTTAAAGCAGCTGCAGCTTTGCCCGTCGCTGATACAGGTTGCTCATCTAAGGTCAACTGCTCAAGATCAAAATCGAGGATATTATTCGCATCATCTGCATCCACGGTTGGCGCAGCGGCTTGAGGTGTATCGACGGTTTTAGTTAATTCATCGAAATCTAGATCCAGCATTTCATCTAGATCATCTACAGTCTGCTGCGGTGCTTTCTCAGCAACGGGTGCTTTCGCCTGATCTAAATCTAATGGTGCATCGAAATCGAAATTATCTAAGGCCTCAAAATCATCCTGCTTAAGCGAGTCTGCTTGAGGGACAACCTTCTCAACCTTTTCAACCTTCTGCTCAGTCGCCTGAGTAGAAATCAAATCATCCAAATTAAAATCTAAATCATCATCGGCTAATAATCCGGTTTCAGCCGTATTCAAATCTTGACGCCCAGCCTTCACATAGCCTTCACGATCAGCTGAACTCAATTTATCATTTAATCCTGTATCAAACGCTAAGTCCTTATCAAAATCATCCAAATTAAAGTCAAACTCATCTTCATGATCTTGCTTAGAGTCAGCCAATTCATCTTCATCTAAAGCATTGAGTGCTGCTGCTAGATCATCTTTCAAGCTAATCGTGGAGTTTGCTTTGGGGGCTGAATTAAATTCACTCACATCTTCAGTCGGTTCATCAGCTTGCGCTTTAGAGTGCATCGCTAAACCTGCCGCCCCTGCTACCGCTGCACCTGCTGCCGCTAACTTACCTAAACCACTGGTTGTATTCGCGTTATAGAGTGGATTATCTGGGCTAATTTTTCCGCCCCAAGTCATCACATCTTTCCATAACTTACTTTGACGATCCACATTGCGGCTATTCGCAAACAACTGTGCTTGTTCATCAAAGGCTTCACGATTATTCGCCGCAAAATAGTTTTCCAATAATTTATGGCGATATTCTAAACGTTCTGGATGTTTCTCTAAGGCTTTCTTCAGCTCACTCTCAGCTTGTTGATGCAAGCCATAGGCAATATAAACATTGGCCTCCATCAACACTTCATCTTCATCTTCTGTTGGAGCAGGTTTTGGATCGGGCACTATGCTAGGTTTAGCAGTACTGCCACCGTGTACATTACCTACTCGTGTGCCAAAAGGATCATCATCGGCCTCATTATAAGCAAGATTCTGTTTCTCCGCCTTGCGAAGCTCTTCATCTAAATCAGAGAAGTCGCCATGACCTGTCGTAACTACTGGTGAGAACTCCTCATCTGTTGAATCAACCGCCGTCGCATTAAAAGCAGGCTCACGCGAAGGCGTTGATTTACGCTTACCTAAGAAACGCGCCAGTAAAGCTAAGAGTAGTAAGGAGAGTAAAGCACCTGCACCAATCTTCCATGCCAAGGGTGAACTCAGCATACTCATTAAATCATCACCCGTCTGCTCAGCATCCACAAAGGGTGAAGGAGCGGGGTTTTGCGCTTCAGGTGTAGGCGCTGTCAAAGGTTTAGGCTCAGTCGGCTGAGCAGGAACAGGTGGCTCAGGCTGAACTGGCGGAGCTACATTCACTTCCGGTAAATTCTGCACTGGATTTGGCTGATGAGCCGGATTCAAACCACCATTTAAGGCTGCCGCCGCTGCTGCTGCACGTTCAGCGGGTGTCATCGCACTTAGCGCTTCGTTGTTAACCGGAGGGTTAGGCTGTCCCATGCCTGCTGTTTGCTGATTAGGATCGGTACGAACAACCTCATTCGTATTATTGGTATTCCCTAAATAATTTTGTATATCACTGCCATCCGCCTGAGCAGGTACTGAATCAGGATTAACCGGAGGGGTCTGCTGATTAATCACAGGCGGATTATTAGCCTCTGGGGCTACTGGAGTCGGTACAGCCGGATTTGGCTCAGTTGGTTTAGGCGCTAACTGTGCCTCTACTGGCGTTGGAGTTGGAGTCGCTGTTGGCGTAGAAGGCTGCACTTGAGCGGCAGCAGGACTTGCCCCATTCATTGTTTTTTGCAACTCAGCCAATTGCTCATCACGTAAGGTAATCAAGCGATTTTTCTTACGCAACATGGCTTCTAATTCGTCGACGCGAGACTTTAACTCGGTATTTTCACGTTGCTGACTGGATAAAGACTCACGTGCTAACGATAATTCTTTTTCTAAATCAGCTAAGCGTTCTTTACCTGCACCCGCGACAACATTCTCATTAGCACCCGCTTTTTCTTTACTCCCTAGAACTTCTAAACGCGCATTATCATCCGTTGGCCGTGGATTGCTTGCAGGGCGATTTTGGCTAGGCGTTTCTGAGTCAGCACCACCAGCCACGGTTGTCGCACGGATTTTCTTCCAATCAACATAATGCTGGCGCACTTGCCGCCGCGCTTCAGCACGGCTTACGGATTGCACACTGCGTGCGCCTGGCGCTTTTAAGGTCACGCCCGATTTCAAACCATTGATATTGCCATCAATAAAGGCTTGTGGATTAGCACGATACAAGGCCATCATCATCTGGTCGATATTAGTACCGGGCTGGCTTAACTGGCTTGCCACCTTGAATAAGGTATCACCTTGACGCACACGATAACTGCGATTAGCACTTGTTGCAGGGTTAGCTGCCCGTTGCTGAGCAGCTTGACGAGTTGCAGCAGTACGACGCGGTTGTTGCTGCACTCGCACTTGACGCGCTGTTTGCGGAACAGCTTGAACAGGCTCTTGGGCATCTGCAATGACTTCTGGCTCTGGCTGAGCGGGAACGGGTGCAGGGCGATTCACAGTACCATTTGCACGCGGCTCAGCACGAACAGCGGCCTCATTGCCAGCCACCGTATTACCCGGTTGCATTAGCACCGGTGGATCCAGCATGACCGTATATTCTTTTAATAATTGTCCTTGCGGCCAACTGACTTCCAAGAGGAAATTAACAAATGGCTCAGTGATAGGTCTATCTGAACTGACCAAAATCACTGGTTTGCCATTCTGCACGCTAGTAGCAAAGCGTAGATTATCTAAAAAAGCTGGGCGCTCAATACCAACACGGTTAAACACGCTAGCAGGCGCTAAACGAACCTGTAACTGCTTTGCATCCTGCGCACCAGCAGCGAGTAATTCGATCTTAGCGCGCAGTGGTTGGTTCAGGTTGGAGTTTGACTCGATATCGCCAAGACTCAACGCACTCGACGCCGCAGGATATGCACCCGCGATCATCACGGCTATACTTAGAGCCTGTTTTTTCACTGCGATTCCCCTTTACTAGTGCAACGGTTGCATCTCTGTTCATCCCCTGAGTTTGAGTCAGCCCTTAGATTTAGAATTTCGGATGAATAGTGATTTATTGGTATTGTTAGCATTCAACTATATATCAGTGCTTTACAGCAAGCAATCTTTCCCCAAAGCCCAGAAATCCCTCATCAATCAGACAAGAGTTTTCTACTTAGGCTTATTGTTACAGGATCGAATTAATTTGTGCTGAATTAACCGACGAGCTTCACTTCAATCTATGAGCTATTAATAATTCCGCAATCTGCACACTATTGAGCGCAGCCCCTTTACGAACATTATCAACGACTAACCACAAATGTAAGCCATTAGCCTGAATTAAATCCTCACGAAGACGGCCTATATAAACGGGATCATTATTGGCCGCCTCAACGACAGGCGTTGGATAATCACCATTTTCATCGACTAGCTCTATTCCTTTAGCATTTTCTAATAGAGAGCGGACTTGTGCTAGCGGGAGCTTAGTTTCAGTCTCAAGATACACAGTTGCCGAGCTTCCAAAGAATACCGGAACTCGAATTATCGTCGAGCTTAAGGGTAAATCAGGTAAACTGAACACTTT
>JBJOOT010000167.1:0-8018 GCA_046051185.1 Pseudomonadota bacterium
TTTTAGTTGTGTGGGATCGATATAACTCAGCAGATGTTGCACATAGTCCGCAAGACAGGATTGCTGAGTGAGTGTACCGCGCTGAGTAGCGGGAGGGAATTGATTCGCCTCGGCTAGGCTACGAATAGCCGCTAAACCCGTATCGCCACTGATGGGTTTAGAGCCTTCACGCACGAGTTTCATGCCATTGTAATCCATAGGATTATGGCTAGCAGTGACTTCAATCCCACCTACTACGCCTAAATGGAAAGTGGCAAAATAAACCTCTTCCGTGCCCGTCATGCCCAAATCAATGACATGGAGACCCGCATCCATCAAGCCTTCAGCTAAGGCTTGCTTAAGAGCCTCAGAGGTCAAACGTACATCAGCGCCGACTACCACCGTTTGGTTGGTACCGAGAAATTCGCCATAGGCTCGCCCAATCCGATAAGCAATAGCCTCATTAAGTTCTATACCTAATTTGCCGCGAATATCATAGGCTTTAAAACAGCTTAGGGTCATCAATTAAAGCTCATTAATTAAAGTTTTTAATATTTAATAAAACCCAAGCGCTCTAAGGTGAGTAATACCTTATGCGCACACTCATCCGGTGTAATTTCACTGGTATCTAATTTTAATTCGGGCTTTTCTGGTGCTTCATAAGGATCATCAATGCCCGTGAAGCCTTTTAATAGGCCTGCGCGTGCTTTGGCATAAAGGCCTTTACGATCTCTACGTTCACATTCTGCCAGTGGTGTAGCGACATGAATCTCAATAAAGCCGCCATGTGTCTCCACTAATTCGCGGACTTCACGTCGGACGGCTGAATAAGGGGCAATCGGTGCACAAATCGCAATACCCCCATTTTTAGTAATTTCACTGGCAACGAAACCTATCCGGCGAATATTTAAATCACGGTGCTCTTTAGAAAAATTCAATTCACTGGATAGATTCTTCCGAACCACATCCCCATCTAATAAAGTGACGGGTCTCCCACCCATTTCCATCAGTTTAACCATCAATGCATTGGCTACAGTGGATTTACCGGAGCCGGATAACCCCGTGAAAAAGACAGTAAAGCCTTGTTGATGTCGGGGTGGGTAAGAGCGGCGTAATTCATGAATGACCTCGGGATAAGAAAACCAAGTCGGTATTTCTAAGCCTTCCCGTAAGCGTCGTCTAATTTCTGTACCAGAAATAGTAAGTACGGTTTCGTTTGCGGCTACTTCTGATTCAAGCAAATATTCTGCACGATCTTGCACATAAACCACATTTTCAAAGCTAACAATTTTAATCCCCATCTCAGCTTCAAATGCTTGCGCTAAGGCCTGAGCAGCATAGGGTTCATAAAAATCTTGACCTTGGCTATTTTTACCCGGCCCTGCATGGTCACGACCGATAATAAAATG
The DNA here is from genome assembly GCA_046051185.1 of Pseudomonadota bacterium. GTDB lineage: Bacteria > Pseudomonadota > Gammaproteobacteria > Thiotrichales > Thiotrichaceae > Thiolinea. The sequence goes on from JBJOOT010000167.1 coordinate 1,389, forward strand.
AGTACAGCCATAGTTCTTACGAATCAACGCATGCCAAACTGCTTCCCGCGGCCCCGCCATCCGCATCGCTAAATGCAATAAGCTTAAAAAAGTAGTTTGTTCTGGATAATGCTTAATCAGTTGCTCATAACAACGTACCCGAGTGAAATGATCAATATCCCCCGGCTTAGTCATACCCACCACCGGATGAATTAAAAGATTAGCTTCCAATTCACGTGCCGCTCTAAAAGTAAGCTCTTGATGAGCGCGATGCATGGGGTTACGGGTTTGAAAGGCAACCACTTTATGCCAACCCAATTTTTTGAAAAGTGCTTTCAGTTCCGCAGGGGTATGCCGATGCTGGCGATAATCATAATGTTCGGGTAATTCAATCGCTGTAAGCTTACCGCCAAGATAAACAGTCCCAGCTTGATGGTGTAAATAGTAGACGGCAGGATGTAATAAATCATGACTACCAAATACTTTAATAGCTTCTAAGTGTTTATCGGGTGTCCAAATAGATTCTAATTGTAGGGTCGCAAGTAAAACTCCTTCAGGATCACGCAATTCAATTGTCTCACCGATTTGCAGACTTTCCGCAAAGCGGGAGCTAACATCTAAAGTAATAGGTATCGGCCATAATTGACCATCCGCCAAGCGCATGGTTTCAAGCACACTTTCATAATCTAACTGATTTAAAAAGCCCTTTAAGGGTGCAAAAGACCCTGATAAGAGCATTTCAAGATCGCAAAGCTGACGTGGGCTTAAATCCCAACTGGGTTTATTGTTTTTGTTCATTCTCTATTACTGATGATTTTATCGAAGATGGAGCTTTAGCCGTGGGTTCATTATGCAGAAAAATTCCAAATAACAAAGCAAAAAACACTGCATTGGCGGGTGTATGCAGACCAAAATCTGTGAGGCTATAGAGTAAGGCTAATAAAATACCAACACCGGCCCCCGTTCTTAATAATTTAAAGCCAGTGCTTGGATCTCGCCAAAGTTGCAACCAACGGCGAATATAAATAAAAATAAGCGCCCCAATAATCAAAGCTCCAAAGATCCCCATATCTAAAAGCAATTCTAAATAATCATTATGCGTATGATTAACAAAAGCGTTAACATCATGTGGCTGAAATAACTGATATACTTGCGGTGTTGTACCAGGACCTGTGCCAAACGGGAAAAAGTTTTGAATCGCTGTCCAAGTGGTGCTATATAAAGTCCAACGTAAATCACCTAAAGCTGCTTGTGGAGCTAAACGCTCAGCATAAGTAACAGTAACCATTTGTTGCAGCACTTTGAATTGGATCACAATTGCTAAAATCAATAAAACAAAACGCAAAGCGAAAATGGGGGCAGCTACTTTTTTACGAATTTCAGGGGTGGTCATTGCCCAAAAAGAAAGAAAAATACTTAAAATTAATAAAGCAGCACCCATTCTGGAGCTGGTAAGTAGGGGAGTAAAGGTTAGTGCTAGTGAAATTAGCCCAAAAATGGTAGCAAGAATAATTTTAAGCGTTGTACCCATGATTTGGCTCAAAATTACCATCATCATTAAGCCAATGGCTAAGGGCTCAACCATTTCCATAAAGGCTACAAAATGATTTTGATTAATATAAGTACCCAGTGGAACTCCAGCAGACCAAATTCTAAAAAATAAAGCCTGATCCTGAATAAAATATTGCCCCATACTAAGAAGAGCCTGACCAAAAGCCGTTAGTAATAAGACTAATACCAACCAAGTCAGTTTACGTGTAGGTAGGCTAATAGCGGTTAAGAAAATACCTAAAGGGGCTAGTAAAGCGAGCAGACCCGCAATCGTTCGAGTGGGAATCAGGGATAAGGCTTGATAATGGTAGCTATCGGTTGTGTTACTCAGCCAGTTGAGATGCTCCGCATAAAAAGCCCGCCCAGGCAATTGTTCCCAAACTACACTCGGTAGTGGTATTAAATAAGCTAAAGCACCTATTAAACTAATGGCTAAAAACCAAAAAACAGGTTTTTCTAAGCGACCTTTAGCTAAATTACCCCAAAAAATAATAAGCAGTAAGGCAATTCCCAATAATTCGATGGTCATTAAAGCTAAGGAGGTTTTGCCACTGCGAAAGAGCGGGGCAAATATAATCAAGCCGCTTGCAATGAGGACTAACAGGTATTCTTGGACAGTACGTATCAAGTTTTACATCCTGCAGGTAAGGTTTTTAAGCCTTTTTCAGCTTGCCCACGTTCTCGCCAATATTTAACTAACATTAAATTAGTGGAGCAACGGCTTGGCCAAAGGATTTGTGCACGCTCTGCCATCCGATCAGCCTCCATGATTTTACCTTGACGGAAATAAATTAAAGCTAATTGAGTCGCGGCCCCCCCATGCGTGGGATCTCGCCATAAGGCATTAGAGGCAGCTTGTTCAGCTTTAGTAAGACTATTACCTAGTAAAGCTCGCTCAGACACAGTGACTAATTGATCTGCCCCTAAAACCCGCCATGAGTCAGTAAGTGCACTAGGCGGTGTTTTTGACTCTACAAAATCGTAAGGCACAATCCCACCTAAGCAGAAGGCAATACTCAACCAAGCCAAGCCCGCTGCTATTCCTAAACTTAATAGCTTTTTTAAAAAAGATAACATGAAAAAATGAGGTAGTTGAGGTCGTTTCTGTTGTTTTAAGGACGCTACCGCCCTACCGTGTACCAAGACAGTATCGGAATCTGTGCAAAATTGAGAGTTGGGATAAGGTTTGTTGTTATAATAATTGCTCAGAGCCAACAGCACTGCGAATTGTCTAGAAAACTGCAGTTAATAGCAAGCTAGGATGTCTAGCTTATAACAGTTTATAAACCTATTGCTCTAATTAAAGCGCCAGTGTGTAGGGCGCTTATGTCATAATATAAATTGATTTTTAGCGTTTGATAGATCCTTTATGCTTTATTTGCATCATAGTAATCGCCTAGAAGCCTTAGCCGAAAGCATGGCTCAGCAAGTGTTAAGCTCGAATTTGGACCCGTTTGAGCCGCGTTGGGTGGTCGTGCAAAATGCAGGTATGGGGCGTTGGCTATCCATGCAATTAGCGCAACTCACTGGGGTGGCGGCGCATTTTAATTATCTGTTTCCGGCAGAGTTAACTTGGGAATTATTAAGACGAGTATTAAGCATTGCCGAGCATAACCCTTGTTCCATTGAGGTATTACGTTGGCGTTTATTGCAGGAGTTTTTGCAGAGAGCTGAGCAACACCGAGCATATTTAGGGCATTATTTACAATCCGGTCAAGATGATAGCGCTTGGCAATTAGCGCAGCAGTTGGCGGGGGTGTTTGATGGTTATTTATTCTTTCGGCCGGATTGGGTGCGAGCTTGGGAAAGTCAAAGTTCCCCTAAGCATTGGCAAGAAAAGCTTTGGCAAGCGGTGATCGCTGAGCCACAGTTAGAGCATTGGGTGAATTTACAAGCTCAGTTTATAGCTAAACTAGCGGATTTCCCGACGGAGCAATTACCTACACCGATTGTTTTCTTCTCTATTCCCGCTTTATCGCCTGCCTATATTGAATTAATCGCTAAACTTGCTGAACGAGTGGATGTTCATTTTTTTATAATGAATCCTTCTATGCCTTATTGGGGGGATATTGAATCTAATAAGCGCCGCCTGCGTTATCAGCCCGTTGAGCAGGATTATGTAACTGTGGGGAATCCACTCTTGGCTTCTTGGGGGATGCAAGGGCGCGATTTCATTGAAATTTTGCGTAATGCAGAGCCTTATCCACAAGAGTTGGAAAGTTTCCTTGAGCCTAGCGGGGATAGTTTGCTGCATAGGCTACAGCGCGATATTTTGAATCTAGAAGATATTTCATCTGCTGTGGCGACAAGTCAGAGGGGCGCTTATGATGAGCAGGGTGTTCAAGGTACTCAAGGTTTATATCCAAACTTAGCGCATGATCGGTCGATCTGTCTGCATGCTTGTCACTCTCCAATGCGTGAGGTGGAAGTCTTTTATGATCAGTTATTGGCTATTTTAGAGCAGCATCCTGATTTAACTGCGGCAGATGTAGTGGTGATGTCGCCTGATATTAATGCTTATGCGCCTTTTATTGAGTCTGTCTTTAGTAGTTCGTCGGTAGCTTTGCCGTTTAGTATCGCCGATCAACGCTTTTCCCAAGCCATGAGTATTAGTCAGGCTTGTGCACAGTTATTAGAGTTACCACAAGGTCGATTTGAAGCTGAAAGTATTTTCACTTTGCTCGAATATCCTGAAATTCGCCAGCATTTTGGGCTTGATGAAGCGCAAGTGCAGCAGTGCCGAGAGTGGGTACGAGCTGTGAATATTCGTTGGGGCGTAGATGCCGAGTTCCGACGGCAATTTGCTCGCCAAACAACCTTTGAACATACTTGGCGCTATGGTTTAGATCGACTCTTACTGGGCTTTGCTTTGCCCGGTAAGCAATTATTAGCTGGCGTTTTACCTTATCATGAGCTCGAGGGTAGCCAAGTTTTAATCTTAGAGCGATTTCAGCAATGTGTAGAAGTTTTATTTTCTACGGCGCAATGGGCGACACAAGGCGCTAGTTTAGAGGAATGGGGCGCACGTTTTAGCCAAATTGTTGAGCAGCTTTTTCCTCGTGAGGCCGAAACTCAGACGGTTTATCGGGGGATCGACAAGGTTTTAACCAGTGCACAACTTGCAGGATTTACTGAGCCCGTCGCTTGGTCAATATTTAAATCCGCCTTACGCCGAGAATTAGAGCAAACCAGTCAAGAGTCGGGGTTTTTAGGGCAGGGGATTACCTTTTGTAATTTAATGCCGATGCGCAGTGTACCGTTTCGGGTGGTTGCTTTATTGGGGATGCAAGATGGTGGTTTTCCACGCCAAGATAATCGTTTAAGCTTTGATCTATTAGCCGCTGATAACAAACGTAAGGGCGATCGTTCGAGGCGTGAAGAGGATCGCTATCTTTTTTTAGAAAGTTTACTTTCAGCGCGTGACTATTTTTATATCAGTTATCTAGGGCAAAGCATTCAAGATAATAGTGAAATTATGCCCTCCGTTTTGGTCAGTGAATTATTGGATTATTTGGAAAAGCGCTTTGGTTTAAGTGCTGAGGCACTGATTACCCGTCACCCTTTGCAAGCATTTAGCCCCCGTTATTTTCAGGCAGATCCTTTACTGTTTACCTATGCCAAAGATTATCTGAGTCTGCAATCAGTGGTGACTGATAAAAAATCAGGCGATGATTTTTGGGATCAACCTGATTTTGAGTTAGTAAGACCCGATGAGCCATTAGCTCCAATCAGTTTAACGGAGTTGATTCAGTTTTATCGCCAGCCAGCACGGGCTTTCTTAAAGCAGCAGTTTGATTTACGTCTGACCGATACCTTAGACGAGTTAGCCGAGCGCGAACCGTTTGCTTTAGAGGCTTTTACGGATAGCTTGTTAGGTGAGCAGGCTTTGCAGCATTTGCAATGTGGGGGTGAGGCTTGGCAACTACAAGCCCTACTGAGAGCACAAGGCTTATTACCGCATGGCAAGCCCGGTGAGTTGATTTTTGAGCAGCATCTAGAGCAAGTACAAACCTTGTTTGCCAAGCTCCCTAAACCTGCCGAACAGCGGAGTTTCGATTTAAATTTCAGTCTGGGAGCGTTTAGTTTGCAAGGGCAAATTCCTGCTGTGAGTGCGGCGGGGATACAGTTTTGTCATTTTGGGCAGTTGGGGGTATGGCAATGGGTGAATATTTGGCTACAACATTTAGCTTTGAATCTTTGTCAACGTCCTGCGGGTTGGTCTGCTGTGACGCAAGTGTATACGGTAAACAAAACTTGGCAGTTAACTGAGATAACCGAGGCGGCTACCGAGTTAGAGCCGTTATTAGAAGGGTATTGGTTAGGTTTACAACAACCCTTGCTCTTTTTCCCTAAATCGGCTTGGCAAATGGCTGCTAAAGGTGCAGATGCTGATGCAGCGGCTATTTTGCGTGCAGGTCAAGAGGAATGGAGGGGGAGTAGTCACCATATCGGTGAGGGGAGCAAGCCAGAATATCGCCTGCTCTATCGGGGGCGCTGTCCTTTAGATGAACAAGCGCAGGTTTGTATTGCATGGGCGCAGCGAGTCTTCGGTCGATTAATGGCACTGCGCCAAGAGCTATGAAGTGTTTAGCTACTTTAAATCATCGCGCTTTTAGCAATTTTACGAGCAGTGGCAAAATCTGTTTTACCACTGCCTAATTTCGGTACGGCTTCCACGGTGTAGATTTCAGCCGGAATCATTAATGGATTCATGCCAGTTTCGATCAACTGCTTGCGGACGAGCTTAGGATCATGTTCACCACCCAGTAGCAGTACGACTTTTTCGCCTTTCTTTTCATCAGGGAAGTTGACTGCAACTAAATCAAGTTCAGGTTCTTGCAATGCTTGACGGATGGTTTGCTCAACGGCCGTGAGGCTCACCATCTCGCCGCCTAGTTTGGCAAAGCGGGAGTAGCGATCAACAATGGTGAGGAAGCCATCTTCATCTAAATGCCCCTTGTCACCGGATTTATACCAGCGTTGCCCCGCAATTTCGACCACAACTTCAGCGGTTTTTTCAGGGTTTTTCAAATAGCCCTTCATCACTTGGGGGCCACCGATGAGGATAAGTCCGTCCGTGCCCGTGGGTAATTGCTCTAA
>JBJOOT010000168.1:0-7994 GCA_046051185.1 Pseudomonadota bacterium
TACTCGCCTCACGGTATCGGAATCGGCGTCAACGATTGGGGTTGCGCTTTAACTTAATGGCGGGCATTTATAACTTTGAATTGGCTAGAAAATGATTTATGAAAGAGGTCTAATGTTTAATATATTTTAAACAATTCATCAATATAGCTTTAATCTAACCATATTAAACTATCATCTTTTCTAAAATAGGTAATGTCATGAGTAAAAGTATTAATGAGCGTATTTACGATCGTGATTTTTTAAAGATAATCGATCAAAGCAACTATAAAACCTATACAAATGATTTAAGAGCTCTATGCGAAAACGGAGAAAATGGGTATCAAATTGCTAAAAATAACAATCCATTTGATATTAGTCGACTTAACTTAATAACTAACCAAGACAAAACAGCATCAGATAAATTTCTTAATTGCTATCTAGATAAAAAAATCAACACTGCATTTGAAATCAATACCAATCTTGAAAAAATAACAAATAACTTTTCTCAAACGATTAATAATAATTCGGAAGAAAATGATATTAAAAATCCTATACAGCAAGAGGATATTAGCGGAGAGTCATCACTATTCAAAGAAAAGGAAAATAATACAGCCTCTATCATCAGATCTGTAAATAATAAAGAACAATTAATTGAAGAAATAAATCATGCTATGCCAGGCGATATTATAAAAATAGATAAAGGTGATTATGCAGACTTAAATATTAATATTAAGAATAAAAACGACTTAACCATCATCACCGATAGAAACAATGAATTTAAAGGTATTAATATTTCTACAAGTGAAAATATTTTTCTCAAAGATGGAGTAATTAATGGACAGAAAGAGAAGAACCACATTGGTATTAATGTGGATAAATCTTCAGATATAGCACTACATCAAATGCAAGTAACCAATAATCATGATGGTATAAGAGTTAGTAATAGTGAAAATTTTATATTAAGTAATAGTAAGATTGAAGAAAATCGTCGGGATGGATTTATTGGAAAATCGGTTAATAATATAGCATTAGTTGGAAATTACTTTGGAAAGAGCCATCCAAACTATGAATTGTATAATTATCCTAAACAATGGGGAACTGGTACGAATGAAGCTGACAGGGAAACTCTGCCAAATGGACAGAGGAGAGATCATGCTGACAACATACAATTAACAAATAGTGAGGATTTATTAGCCTTAAAAAACACTATCAATGCTCAAGGTGGAGCTTTTACCCAGAGTATTTTTATCCACAATGAGGAAGAGAAAACACAACCAGAATATTACGCAAATAGCCCTACTACTTTAGTTGCTAATAGTATAGCTAATGGACATCCTATAGGAATCAAAGTATGCCATCAAAATGATACATATGTTTCTAATAGTAATACCTTAAAGCAAATCCCAACTAATGGTATTAGTCTAGATAAAGAATACGCTCCCCATATTATTGATCAAAAAGAATGCAATACTAAAGAGTAGATTAAGAGTTAAGTATGTTAAAATTGTATATCTGTAGTTTTTTTCTATTAGTCATAAACAGCCTCTCTCCTTCATGGGCTATCAGTACTCATGAATCAACAAATCAGTCTTTGCAAGAGAAACTTCTAAAAGCAATCGAGCACAAAGACCTAAATCAAGTTAAACATCTTGTTGAGCAAGGTGTATCGTTAGCTATTGCTACTCAAGCAGAAGTCACTAACCAAGCCCATGCAGATTCTTATAATCATTTTTTACGAAGAGCTGTTTTTGTAGGTAGTTTGCCCATTTTGCAGTACTTACTTGATCATGGAGCTGAATTAGAGACTCAGTTACCTTATAGTTCTTTCTCAGGTATGAGCCTACCGAATATTCTAACCAGTGCTATTAACTCAAAATCGTCTGACTCTCAGGAAATGGTTAGAACCTTACTTAATGCGGGTGCCAATCCTAATTTAATCGGTAATGGTGATTATGCAGAAGATGACATTCCCTTATTAAATGCATTAAGTTTAGAAAAATATGAAATAGCTCAGTTACTGCTAAGTTATGGTGCAGATCCCAATGTCTATACACCTAATCATGACCGCCCCTTATGGGATGCGGTAGAGACGAAAGATGTTCAAGCAGTCACTTTGCTGATTAATGCAGGGACAGATGTCAATTTACCTCCTAAAGACTCATTAACTTTAACGAAAGCCATCTGTCACGATGATAGCTCAAGACTAGCCTTGGATGCTGCTCGGGCTCAGCCAGGTGAAGCATCAGCTCAAATAGAAAAGCTTTTGTTATCAGCAGGTGCGCGTAGCATAAAAGATCTGTGTCATCAAGCAGGATTATAATTAAGTGAGTAATACCTTTATTCTATGGAGTGCTAGAGCCTTTTATTTATTACTGGCTTTAGCACTGCTATTTTTTATCAATACATCCTCTGAGTTAGATAGCGAACTTTATTTATTAGGTGGCTCTTGTTTTGAATCGGCTGTTGCAGTAGAAGGGAAATTTTCTTTAACGCTACGTGGCTTATTAAATGTTATGTATTTGATGGCTCACAATATGGAGTTTTGTTAGCAATTTGTATAGTGTGCGCTTGTGGATGGATGGCATTGCAGTCGAAAAGAACCCTTTAAGTAGGGAGGCACGGACTTAAATCAAGCCTGCTCTCCCCAGCATACTCTATGTTGATGGTTTTGGGTGACATGTTCAACATCGCTGACATTGTTCAGCGACTACGGCTATCTTAATGGAAAAAAGGCTCTCTGACAGGTTATAACGCTTAAAAACCGTAGGAAAGACCCACAGCTGTTGTTTTAACTTGATCGCCTGCCAGATGAGCACGATTTTTATTAATACTATATTCAAAACTCAAAACCGTTTTCTTAGCAAGACGATAATCTAAGCCGACAGCAGACAAAGTTTCTTTTTCCCCACCCGCTTTAGATTTATTCTCACCGTATTGTGCCTTCAGAAAAGAAGCGCCGGATTGCCAACCACCACTAATTACAAAAGCATCATACCCCTCACCCAACTCAGGGCGAGCTTGCTCAAAAGTCGCACCAATCTTATGCCCATCAAAAAAGGTATAAGCACCCGTTAAGCGCGACATTTTCAAACTATCTTTACCTTGCATCATCGCAAAAGCCGCATAAACACCCTCTTGCGAATAATTGACCACAGCATCAGCGGCCGTAATTTGTGTATCCGCTGTACTGAATTCTTTATCCTTGGTAAGTTCAAGCGCAAAGCCTAAAGGGCCAAATTTATTAATATAGGCCACACTTTGGTTGTAGGTAAACTCGGATTCTAAAATAGCATTGTAGTCGGCAAATTGATCACTAAATAAATCTACAGGTGCCGAGGAGACCTTCGTTGCAGCAAACTGACGACCAATACGAACTTCGCCTAGACGGCCACGTAACCCCACCCATGCCTGACGAGTATCTGTTTTAACCTCACCCGCCGCGTCGAGATCAACCCCAGCCTCTAAAATATAAGTGCCTTCAACGCCAGTCGAAAGCGGAGTAAAACCCTTAACGCCGAGGCGTGAACCCGTCATGCGAACCTTATTGGCACTCTTAGCATTTTCTTTTAAGAAACCGTAATTAGCATTTAAAGTACCGAAAAGAGTGGTATCTGCGCCACTACTTAAGGGTGCAAGACCAGTGATCACTAATAAGAATTTGATCCGCTTCATCTATCGACTCCTTGCCTATATTTATTTAATTTATTTAATCTTAGCCGCCTTAAATAGTCATCCTTCATGACCGTAAACTGAGACTTAAACTGAGCTTTAAACCAAAGAGTCTAATACAAAAAAAGCCACAAATGCGTAAACACTTGTAGCTTTTCGGATAAGCTTAGGGAAAAGATTAACGTTTGGAGAACTGAGTAGCGCGACGTGCTTTGTGCAAGCCGACTTTTTTCCGTTCAACTTTACGTGCATCCCGAGTCAGGAAGCCATCTTTCTTCAACGAACCACGCAAACCTTCGTCATATTGCAGTAAAGCACGTGCAATACCTAAACGAATCGCACCGGCTTGACCAGTTGTGCCACCACCCGTTACGGTCACATCACAGTCAACTTTATCAGTTAAGCTGATGCTATTGAGAGGTTGACGAATAACCATACGTGCGGTTTCGCGAGCAAAATATTGGTCAATCGGTTGATTATTGACGGTAATATTGCCACTACCCGTGCGCAAGAAAACCCGCGCAGAAGACGATTTGCGGCGACCTGTGCCGTAATATTGAGTTGCAGCCATCGAATATTACTCCTTGCCCTTAATTTCTAGCACTAATGGCTGTTGAGCTTGATGATTATGCTCAGCACCAGCATAAACTTTCAGTTTACGGTACATCGCACGACCTAATGGATTCTTAGGTAACATTCCTTTAATCGCGAGTTCTACTACACGGCCTGGGGCACGTTGTTGTAACTTCTCAAACGAGAAAGATTTCATATTACCAATATAGCCAGTATGTTTATGGTACATCTTGTCTTGAGCTTTATTACCGCTCACAGCCACTTTATCCGCATTAATGACAATGATGTAATCCCCTGTATCAACATGAGGGGTATATTCCGGCTTGTGTTTTCCACGCAAACGCCGGGCTACTTCTGTGGCCAAACGGCCTAACGCCTTACCTTCGGCATCCACGACGTACCAATCGCGTTTAACCTCAGCCGGCTTTGCACTGAATGTTCTCATTCCAAACTCCAAAGAGTATGTAGTAATTATCTGAAAAAATAGACCGCACATTGTATGGGAAGAAACGCACGGAGACAAGGAGTTATCGTCATACGAGGCAAAAAAAAACGCGACCCGAAGAGCCGCGCAATTACCACCAAAGGAGGATGTATGAAGCGTAAGATTGCCATGCAATATATAGAATATTATAATAATCTAATATTCAAAAAGACAAGACCTCTACCCCTTATTTAGGTCGCTGTACCCATCTAGAGATAGGTACAGAGTCACTATTTAGGAAACAACACTAATCGGTTTAGCCGCTAAACGCTGGACAGCAGGTTTGAGTAAAGCCTTAGGCACAGATAGCTTATTAGGTGCTAAGGCTCGACTCGTGCCCTGAGATAACCAGCTTTGCTCCCAACTGCTAGGCTGTGCATACCAATAAGCTTTTTGCAAACTGAGCGCATGACACCATGAACTCGGTAAATGCTCATAGGCTTTACCGAGCCTAAAGCCCAATAATTTTACTAAAGTCTGCAAAGCAGCCAGCCACAACAAACGTTTACGCCGTTGACTCAAATAATGAATTAAGGAGCGTACATAAACCCAAGCTTCTTTATCGGGTTTACCAATCCCTCGCAACAAGGTCGCTTCACTCGCATGAAATACGCCAATATCAAAATAACGCCGAAAAATCTGTACGAGTGAATATTGATGAGAATGGCGTACTGAACTCTCTGCGGAATACACGACCTTCCAACCCGCTAGCAATAAACGAGCGGACACATAGCTATCTTCACTGACAATAATATGCTCAGGAAAACCGCCAACACTGCGTAAAGCACTTGCTCGATAAGCGGCATAAACATCTGAAGAGAAAGCCGCCCGAAAACCGAGTTCCTCCAGATCCGCCTTACTGCGTACAGCGGAAGTCTCTGGATAGGTATAGCTGCGGGCATGTTTTTCAATTAAGGAAGCTTGTGGATGAGGCAAATGACGACCATAGGCCATCCCTACTTTTGCATCACTAAACTGTTTTAAAAGTAACTCTAAAGAATCTGGTTCATCCAAAATGGCATCCTGCGTGAGAAAGACCAAATACTCAGCACCATGACATAGCTCCGCTGCTAATTGGCGCGTACCGCCATGATTAAAGCTTTCAGCCTCAATCGAATAAACCTCTAAGCCAGCCGTTAAGGCCTGTTCAAGCGTTCGATCGCTTGAAGACGAATCCACGACTAAGTAACGACCCGCTTGCACCGTTTGTTGTTGGATACCTGCAATCCACTGTGTCCATAAATCACCAGCATTACGGGTTAATACAATGACTGCCACATCAGGACGGCTTATTTTTTTTATCATCTTGTCAAATCCTGCTTAATTGCTAGGCAAATAATAACAAAGCTATATTTGCCAAAATCCCCTGTTTAAATAAGCGATGCTGCAAAATATGCCGCCGCCTTTCCCAGCCTTTTAAATATTGTAAACCAGCTAAACCCGCCACTAAGCGGTAATCAGCAGGTGTTAGCTCCTCACCATAGCGCTGTAAAAAAACCTCTGCTTGTTGACTCCAAGCCTCTACCCGACTGGCAATTTCCGTCGATGGAATAGACTGCAATTCAGCACCAACTTGGTTATTGGCATGTTGTCGATAAAACAGCAAAGGCTGTGGCAAAGCATAAATCTGCCCAAACCACGCACACACCAACGCCAACCAACGATCATGTTGCATTGCATGATAAGGGACGGGAAAAGCCTTCTCGGCAGCGGCACGATTAAAGATACTCGCACAGCCTGAAACCACATTAGTCAGCAAATACGCTTGTTTTGACTGCTTCACATTAAATGAACGTAGTGCCCAAAAGGAAATCGCTGATAATTCCTTAGCCTCATTCACCACAGCCATATCGGTATGCACTAAAATCGGTGTGCAAAAACCCACTTCATTTTCTAGCTTTTGCAAAGCCGCCAAAGAAAACTCTAATTTTTCTGGAAACCAAATATCGTCCTGATCGCAGAACATTAAATAAGGTGCCGTACTATATTCAACTAATTTGCTAAAACTTTGGGTACTGCCTAGATGCTCCCCATCTGTGATAAATTTTGCTAAGTGATAGGGATACTCTCGTTGCCACTCAAGAATAATTTTAATGGTTTGGTCTTGAGAACCATCATCCCGAACCAATAATTCCCAATCACTAAAACTCTGCCGATTTAAAGAAGCTAATAATTCAGCTAACCAAGCCTCACCATTCCAAGTCGATAGTAAGATTTGTACCTGAGCCATACCTTACCTCTTGCCTAACTGCAATCGCCACCAACGGATCGTGCCACGATTCAATAATTGATGACTTAAACTTAAGAGCTGCCAAAGACAAAGTGCACTCAAACCAGGGCTAAAACAGCGGCCTCGTCCTGAAGAAAAGCGAAAAGCCTGTGCATAGATAAATAAGCGATGTGGATTGATCACGAGCGGCTTAGCGAAAGGTGTTGGCTTCATCTTATTCCCCTATTTCCTAACACTATGCAAATAAGCCATCCGAAAAGCGAAATTCGGTGCACTCGTTGGAATACTATCTAAGAGTGCATAACGCCAAGCTGACTCTTGTACCCGTTGCCATAAATGCTGAGGATGCAAAAAATCCTGCCAACTGAGCGCTTTGCGACCCAATTCCAGCACATGATCATGTCCAAAATCCTCGGTATGCACTAAGCGAGTTAAATAACGAGCCTCTTCACGTGTGGGATAAACCACCGCCCGTTCTAATAAGCCATACACATAGGGTAATAAATCGCTAGTTTTATAATCCGTCAAGCGCTGCACTGCTTGAAAATGCTGCCAATGCAAGAGTACCCCTGCTTGAATCGCGGCTACCATCCGATTACAAGCCACCTCTGCTAAACGATCTGGTGCTTGTGAGGATTTCAAGATCGGCTCAATACCTGCAGCAGTTTCCTTATAACCAATAGTCGTTGCCTCTAAAGCACGTGCGCCTTGCTCAAAAATTTCTTCAAATTCAGCAGGAATTCGCTCACAAGCATTATCGCGCCGTGAATCATGAATAATGCCTTCACAATAATTTTGCTTGCCAAAATCGTGATACATTTTCGGCACAAACGCGAAGTAATAACCGTTGATAATAGGAAAATCTGCACGCTGCCCAAAGGCTTGCTTTAGAAACTTCTGTACCGTGCCATTCCAACCAATATCGACCAATGCTAACTGTTGATGACTAAAAAAACCGATCTGTTCTAAATATCGCTCCAATAACTGTCGATGCTGAGCGCCGATTGGGCGAATACAAGCCTGTACTTGTTCATCTGCCAAAAAAGCCAATAGACGCTC
>JBJOOT010000169.1:0-7793 GCA_046051185.1 Pseudomonadota bacterium
CAACCCGATTCTTATTGGTTTAAGCAAGATGCCACCACTCATCAATGGTTTAGCACTCATTATCCTAAAGCAACGCCTAATACCCAAGATAGTTGTGAAAGTGCCAACTTAGCTAATTGTTTAACTAATGCTAATTTATTAGTGATTGGGCGTGATGAGGGAACTGATGATAATCATCAAATACCCTTTAATCTAACTGCGACTATGAATGCAGTAAAACAAGCACAAAGTCTAGGAATACCTGTTCTTTATTTACAATATGATGGCAATACCAATAGCCTTAGCAATGCGCTCTTAGATTACTTTGGTTTATCGGCCAGCGATAACTATTGGCGTCAGGATGATTTGCTAAGCTTTAATCCTAGTAGCCTATTCACTGCCCCACCCAGCGGCCTAGATACTTTACCCATTACTATTAAAACTCTAATGAGTACTACAGTTGATTTTGCTTATAATAGTACTAATTGCTTAAATAATATTGGCAGAATTGCCTGTGATCCTTCTATTATCCTAGATAATAGCTCTGGAAAAACCCAACAAGCTTTATTTTATGATGGCCTAAATGCGGCTCGCTCTGCGCTCACAGCCCTTGATAGTGAAGGCAAAAATGCTTTCAAATTAGATAATGGTTTTAGATTACTAAAGCTTGCTTTACTCTTAGCTGATAAAATCAGACCTACGATTAGTTATCCAATGGATAAACAAACCACAGCTGATCCTGTACTATTAAAAAGTTTATTCGCTGACAATATTATTAACTTTAATCGGCCTAATAATATTCTGCAGCCACAACTGGGTAGCTTCAGTGCCAATACCACAGCGATTAATCAGCTACCCAATAAAACTATTGAAATAACCCAAACGCCTACTAACTTCAATGAATGGACAAGTACAGGCATCTATATACCTGCAGGGAAGGCTATTACATTAACCCGCACTGATAATACGAATACGATTACTAGACTTAAAATTAATTTCCAACGCTCAAATATAACCAGAGTCTGGAATACTAATGGTTATAATCGACCTCAATATATGAGCAGTTCAGAAATTAATTTAGTAGCCAATTGCAATTATACTATTTCAAGTCCACATGGGGGCATTTTATATTTAGGTTGGGATGCAACAAGCAATACTAATCCTATTAAACTAACTGCAAATAATGTATTGGATTCTTTGTTCTTAACGACTTTTGATGAAGCTAGTATTCAAACATTTGCCAATAGCCTCAATACCTCACCGCTTGAATGGGTAGATATTAAAACGCCTTATGCTGAGCTACATACACTTAAATCTTATCTATTTAAATCCTTTAACAATCAAGATGGCAATAGCTCAAATGGCTATACAACGGCTGACATTAAAGCTTATATCAATGATCTTAATAACTATTTAATTGCTGGCAATTATAATTATGCAGGATTCAGTGGTGTTGGCCTACCCCCTCTCAATACTGCCGTATTGTCTTTTTGTAGTAGCTTAGTTTTAGATAATATTGCTTATGAAGGTAGTAGCAAAAATCTCTGTACCGATGCAGCGATTCATAGCAAACCCGCTATTCAGCACATCAATGCGGACATTAATGCACAATGCGGCTCGTTATGTGCAGGCAATCCCTTTGATAGTAGCAGCCCAATTCAACCGTTAGATTGGGGTGAGAATCATGAAATGGGACATAATCTACAACGTAGCCGCCTAAAAATTTACAATAGCAAAAGTAGCGAAGTTTCTAATAATATTTTTCCATTACACACATTATGGCAAGCAACTCAAAATAAAGGTTTAACTACAGCGAGCATTGATCGACCAAATCATCAAAATGCGTTTAAAATTTTACAAACTAATATTGCTGCGAATACGCCAGCGAATAGTAACCATCCTTTATGGTCGGGTACAGGCATTTATGATTTAGCATTTGAACGCTTATCCTTCTATATACAACTCATGTATACCGAAGGGAGTTGGGATTTTTATACTAAAATGTACATCATGGAACGTATTTTAACGCATGCAGTACAAAATGATTTGCGCTGGAATGCCGTCAAAGACCAATTAGGCTTGAGCCAATATACTCGTAGTGCCGCCAGTAGTCTCAATGGTAACGATTTTATGTATTTAGCTGCCTCTAAAATAGCGGGTAAAGATTATCGTAACTATTTTAGCGCTTGGGGTATTACGATTAGTCAAGCCGCTCAAGATCAGGTAACAGCCAATGGATTGACGAATTTAGTACCTGCTCTCTTCTATTATGTCCAAAATGAACTGCCGGTTGCGATGCCTACACTTGCTGATACTCTGCCCTTGAATGGCACAAGTGCTTGGCTTGATCCGACACCATAAGGAGCGTATGAGAGCCTTAATAAGTCAAGCTAGAGCACTCTAAATTTAGATTTATTCAAGTTTTTCTTGAAAAACTTGAAATAGCTTTAAGTTTAAAAGCTCGTAACAATAGCAGCCTTTTCTCTAAAGGTTGCCTAAACCATGAACCGAACTGAACAACTTAAAGCGGCCCTCACTCAACGCATCCTCATTCTTGACGGTGCAATGGGCACGATGATTCAGCGCTATCAATTGGTAGAAGCTGATTATCGGGGGGCACGCTTTAAGGATTGGCCGAGCGATCTAAAGGGTAATAACGATTTATTGGTTCTAACCCAGCCTGCGGTGATTCGTGAAATTCATGCTCAGTATCTAGCAGCTGGGGCAGATATTTTAGAAACCAATACATTCAATGCGACTCGTGTCTCCATGCACGATTATGCAATGCAGGATTTCGCCTATGAAATCAATCTGGAAGCCGCAAAACTGGCAAAAACCGTTGCGCTTGATTACAGCACCACCGATAAGCCACGTTTTGTTGCAGGTGTTTTAGGCCCAACTTCGCGGACTTGTAGTATTTCACCGGATGTGAATGATCCAGGTTTTCGCAATATTAGCTTTGATGAGCTGGTCAGCAATTACCAAGAATCTACCCGTGGTTTAATCGCAGGGGGGGCTGATATTATCCTGATTGAAACGATCTTCGACACTTTAAATGCCAAAGCTGCGGTGTTCGCCGTTAAGCAAGTGTTTGAAGAAGATGGCATCGAACTACCCATCATGATTTCGGGCACGATTACAGATCAATCAGGGCGTACCCTCTCTGGGCAAACGACTGCCGCCTTTTATCATTCACTCGCCCATGCTGATGCTTTGTCCTTTGGCTTAAACTGTGCCTTGGGGCCGGATTTGCTGCGTCAATATGTAGAGGAAATGTCCAGTGTGTGCGCGGCCTATGTCTCAGCGCATCCCAACGCAGGCTTGCCCAATGAAATGGGGCAATACGATATGGCAGGTGCCGAAATGGCGGTACATATCCGTGAATGGGCACAAGCGGGCTTTTTGAATATTGTCGGTGGTTGCTGTGGTACTTCGCCTGAACATATTAAAGCACTTGCCGATGCAGTCGCAGGCCTTGCTCCGCGTCAATTACCCAAGCTCAATGCCGAATTACACCTTGCAGGTTTAGAGCCATTTAATATCGGTAAAGACAGTTTGTTTGTGAATATTGGCGAGCGCACCAATGTTACCGGCTCTGCCAAATTCAAACGCTTGATCAAAGAGGGTGACTATTCAGCAGCTCTCCAAGTTGCCTTAGAGCAAGTGGAAGGGGGTGCTCAAGTCATTGATGTGAACATGGATGAAGGCCTCTTGGATGCAGAAAAAGAAATGACACGCTTCCTGAATTTAATTGCCTCCGAACCGGATATTGCGCGGGTTCCGGTGATGGTCGACTCGTCCAAATGGGAGGTGATTGAAGCGGGCTTAAAATGTATTCAAGGTAAAGGCATCGTCAATTCGATTTCCATGAAAGAAGGTGAAGCTAAGTTCATCGAGCAAGCTAAATTAGTTCGGCGCTATGGAGCAGCAGTCATTGTGATGGCCTTCGATGAGCAAGGTCAAGCGGATACCAAAGAGCGTAAAATCGAGATTTGCGCCCGCGCCTATAAAATATTGACGGAGCAACTGAGCTTTCCACCGCAAGATATTATCTTCGACCCCAATATTTTTGCGGTTGCAACGGGGATTGATGAGCATAATAACTATGCGCTGGATTTCATTGAGGCTACTCATTGGATTCGCCAAAACCTGCCCCATGCCCATGTTTCGGGAGGGGTTTCTAATGTGTCATTTTCTTTTCGTGGCAATAACCCAGTCCGCGAAGCAATCCATAGTGTGTTTCTCTATCACGCCATTCAAGCGGGTATGGACATGGGGATTGTCAATGCCTCACAAATGGAGGTCTATGATGATCTTCCACAAGAATTACGCATTGCAGTTGAAGATGTTATTTTAAATCGTGATGCGGGCGCGACCGAACGTTTATTGGAGCTTGCACCGAAATATAAAGGTGATGGCAAAACCGAAGATAAAAAAGAAGATTTAGCATGGCGCTCATGGCCGGTAGAAAAGCGTTTAGAACATGCTTTGGTAAAAGGTATTGATGCTTATGTGGATCAAGATACTGAAGATGCACGTATCAAGCTGGGTAAGCCGCTATTAGTCATCGAAGGCCCTCTCATGGAGGGTATGAATGTGGTGGGTGACTTATTTGGTGCAGGCAAAATGTTCCTGCCCCAAGTCGTTAAATCGGCTCGCGTGATGAAAAAAGCAGTGGCTTATCTCGATCCCTTTATGGCTGCAGAGAAACAAGGTGCTGTCATGCAAGCTAATGGCAAAATCTTACTGGCGACCGTGAAAGGCGATGTACATGATATTGGCAAAAATATCGTTGGGGTCGTATTGCAATGTAATAACTATGAAGTACTTGATTTAGGCGTGATGGTACCGACTGAGAAAATCCTACAAATCGCCCGCGAGGAACAGGTCGACATCATTGGTCTATCGGGCTTAATTACCCCCTCTTTAGAAGAAATGGTACATGTCGCTAAGGAAATGCAGCGGCAAGATTTTAATATTCCACTCTTGATTGGCGGTGCTACCACTTCCAAAATTCACACCGCAGTAAAAATTGAACCCCATTATCAACAAGATATGGTGGTTTACGTACCCGATGCCTCGCGTGCAGTGGGGGTGGCTAGTGCGCTCTTATCCAAAGAGCAAAAAGCTAATTATGTGCAAGGGATACGTGCAGAATATCAACAAGTACGGGTCAAACGCGCTGCCAATCAAACTGAGCGTAAGCTTATTTCCATTGCGGAAGCGCGTGCTAATGCGTTTAAAGGCGATTGGGCGAATTATGCCCCACCTCAGCCTAAGTTATTGGTAGCAGCAAGTTTCGCTCCCCCCAACGCTAACACCGCTCCCAAAGATGGGGAGGAGACAAGGTATTGCTGTATCGCACACAAACTGCAAGCCGAGCGTCATGCGCAGCAAGCCGCGCCAATCATTCCCATTAATGCACAACTCATTCATAGCGATGCGGGCGTGATTCTAAACTTTACGGATTATCCCTTAGATGAACTGGTCGAACGCATTGATTGGACACCCTTTTTCCGTAGCTGGGAATTAGCAGGGCGTTATCCTGAGATTCTTAAAGATGACGTGGTCGGTACAGAAGCAAGGCAATTATTCACCGATGCTCAAGCCATGCTACAAAAGATCGTGGCAGAAAAATGGATTCAAGCGAAAGCCGTGATAGGTTTCTTCCCCGCCAATAGTAGCGGTGATGATATTGTGCTATTTAAGGATGAGGCTCGCCAAACGGTACACACTCGATTGCATCATCTACGTATGCAAATGGATAGAAACGGGCAACAACCGAATTACAATCTTGCTGATTTCGTGGCCCCCCAAGACTCTGGCCAAGCAGATTGGGTCGGTAGTTTTGCTGTCAGTGCGGGGTTTGGCATTGAACCACATTTGGCAGCTTTCCGTGCCAAACACGATGATTATAGCGCAATCATGCTAGAAGCCTTATGTGACCGTTTCGCGGAAGCCTTAGCCGAGAAAATACATGAGCGCGTGCGCAAAGAATTCTGGGCTTATGCCACCGATGAAACCTTAAATAACGAGGCGCTGATTGCTGAACGCTACCAAGGTATTCGCCCCGCCCCGGGTTATCCCGCCTGCCCCGACCACACCGAAAAAGGCATACTTTGGCAATTGTTGGATGTGGAAAAACACACGGGCATGATCATCACCGAATCCTTTGCTATGTATCCGGCTGCCTCGGTATCAGGTTGGTATTTCAGCCATCCTGAATCACGTTATTTCGGCATTGGACGAGTAGGACGAGATCAAATCGAGGATTATGCTAAACGTAAGGGGATGAGTGTGGCAGAGGCGGAGAAATGGTTAGCGCCGGTGTTGGGGTATGAGGCTTAATCTGTTCTAGTTTGCTGGATATTGCGTGCTCATTTTGAACATGGCACTTCAATTCTGTATAGATGCCAGATGATTCATACATCCATTTCCTATTCCTTACTTATGCTAAAATGAAAATAGGTAAGGAATATTGAAGTAGGTAAGTTTATGTTGGCAACCCTCACAGCTAAAGGTCAAATCACCATCCCCAAAGCGGCACGCGAAACCTTGAAACTCAATACAGGTGATCGTATCGAATTTGTGTTTGGAGATGATGGACGTTTGTTTTTGTTACCTGTGACTCGTTCTGTAAAAACACTCAAAGGCATGTTACCGAAACCTGCACAACCTGTAAGCCTAGAAGCGATGGATGAGGCGATCACACAAGCGCTACGCTCATGACAGGTTTAGATACCAATGTGCTGGTACGCTACCTAACACAAGATGACCCTATCCAATCTCCACTTGCCACAGAGTTTATTGAGCAACAACTGTCTACTAACCATCTGGGGATCATTAGCCATATCGTGCTTAGTGAAGTGGCATGGGTATTAAATCGAGCCTATCACTATTCACGCGAACAGGTAGCGCAAGCATTGCACGCTATTTTAACTTGCCAAGAGTTTCAGGTTGAAATCGCTGATCTTGCGATTTTAGCATGGCAGGATTATGTGCAAGGTCATGCGGATTTTTCGGATTATTTGTTAGCACGTACTCATCAAAAATTAGGAGCAGCTTATACGATTACCTTTGATCGCAAAGCTGCACTTACACCTACATTCAAATTATTGAAATAAAAAGACTGCTCTGAGGACTATCAGGTCTGATAGCCGCAAGTAGCAAAGACTATGCTAAACTTAGCTATCCGCGATTTTGTAGGTTGTAGTTATGGATTCACGTTTATTACAAGCCGAACAATTAGGGGTACGGCTGGAAATTGTGAATGGCTTACCCATTTGGGAAGCCCAACCTGTTTATCGCCATCAACGGGCAGTTGATCGTATTCGCAGCACTATTAAACCTATGACGGACACCGCTTGTAGCTGCCTCCACATTGCCGACGTGTATGTAAGCTTCCCCAATGGTTCACTCAAACGCCCTGATATTTCAATTTTCTGCCGTGAACCGGATGAAGATGAAGAAGCTATTACCCTAGTGCCTGAGGCCGTGATTGAAATTATTAGCAAAGGCTACGAAGCTAAAGATTTACAAATTGCGCCCCCGTTTTATTTATCGCAGGGCGTGAAAGACATCGTGGTTTTAAATCCCTATACACTGGCCGTTTTACATGTGCATGAGAAAGGTGCAGAGCACTATCTTTCGCCGGTAGAGATTCGATTGGCTTGTGGGTGTAGTGTGGTGGTTTGAAGTAATTAACCTGAGTTCGGGATAATTTCTCCAGTATATCAAATGAGTACCAGTGCTGATGTTTTCAAATGCAGTGCTGGTTTCTTGTCTTGATAAGAATAAGCCACTAATCCAGCAAC
>JBJOOT010000170.1:0-7576 GCA_046051185.1 Pseudomonadota bacterium
GCCTAATTCATCCACCCAGGCTCGCAATTGCACCGGATTTAAGCCCTCTTTGCGCCAGTCATGAAACTCATAAGCAATAGCACGCTCATCTAGCCATTGACGGGCTTTGCGGACGGTATCGCAGTGACTGATTCCATAAACAATGATCATTAATCATACCATTTGTGATAAGAACGGCGCTTACCGGCACGTTGCCTGATAATCCCTTGAATTTGTTCAGGGCGAATTTCAAAGCTTGGGTATTGAGTTTGCAGAGCCTCTAAATAATAGCGGCCTGCACTGATGCGTAAGCGGCGGAAAATATACTCGTCTTGATTATCTTTCGCAAATACGAAAGCGCCATCTCGTACAATTCCGCTGGGGTCAATGATGATAATGCAGCCTTGTTCAAACTCCGGTTCCATGCTCGGGTCGATCACTTGCAAAGCAAAGGGTTCCGCCTCGGAGCAGCTGCTACCTTCGCTAAGCTGTTGCTGCAAATTATGATGTTCAACAGTAATTTTGATTTCTTTAAAGCTGGCCATGCTTTATTCCTGTGATGGGGGATTACGGCTAAACTCACTGGCCGCTACATGGCGCTCTGGCTGATACCAATGTAACTTTTCATGTAATCGAACCACTTCACCGACAATCGTTAAGGTTGGAGCACGGACAGAGCGCTGTTTGACGAGTTCAGGCAAACTTTCGAGGGTACCAATATGGACTCGTTGATTGCGGGTAGTGCCTTGTTCAATTAAAGCCGCAGGCAGATCACGCGGTGTGCCATGTTTAATCAATTCGCGACTAATCACTTCAATGCCGGTCAAGCCCATATAAAACACGACTGTCTGGCGTGGTTGTGCGAGTTTTTCCCAATCTAAGTCAATCGTGCCATTTTTGAGATGGCCGGTCGCAAAAGTACACGATTGCGCATAGTCTCGATGCGTCAGCGGAATACCTGCATAGGAGGCACAACCAGAAGCTGCGGTAATGCCGGGTACTACTTGGAAGGGAATGCCATTTTCAGCAAGGGTTTCGATTTCCTCTCCCCCTCGCCCAAAAATAAAAGGATCACCCCCTTTGAGACGTAGGACACGTTTTCCGGCTTGAGCTAAACGTACAAGAAGAGCATTAATGCCTTCTTGTGGCAGAGCATGATTGGCTTTTTCCTTGCCCACATAAATACGTTCAGCGCTTTGGCTAGCCATGTTCAAAATGGATTGAGCCACCAAGCGATCATAAATAATCACATCGGCTTGCTGCATCAGACGCACGGCACGGAAAGTGAGCAAATCAGGATCGCCAGGGCCTGCCCCCACTAAATAGACTTCTCCCACGGAGGCTACAGAATCGGATTGAGCCAGCTTATCATCTAGCATTTGTCGAGCAGCACTCACATTGCCTGCATAGACTAATTCTGCAAATGGCCCCCGCAAGAGCTGTTCCCAAAATTGCTTACGTTGTTCAGGATCGGCCCAGCGTTGTTTAACGACTTCACGATATTCCTCGGTGATGGCGGCTAATTGTCCACAGGATGAGGGAATCATCGTCTCCAATTTTAGCCGTAATTGACGGGCTAATACAGGCGATGCACCCCCCGTAGAAACCGCTATCATCACCGGAGAGCGATCCACCACCGAGGGGACAATAAAGCTACAAGCGGCTGGATTATCGACGACATTGACCGGAATTTGCCGCGCATTAGCCAGCTCTGCAACGCGTGCATTAACCGTGGCATGATTGGTGGCGGCAATAATTAGATAATGGCCTAAAATATCTTGGTCTTGAAATGCCCGTGGCTGCCAAGTCGTTTGCTTGGGATATTGCTGCAAAAGTTTGGCGAGTGCGTTATCCAGTTCAGGGGCAATCAGCGTGAGATTTGCGCCAGCTTGTAACAGCGCTTCGGCTTTACGGAGGGCTATTTTGCCACCGCCCACCACCAAGCACGGGCGGTTTTGTAGGCACATAAACAGGGGATAGCGTTTCACTCTAATATCTCCTAGCAGACGACTGACAAGGATGGCTTACTTTTCCCATTCCATTAAGATCGGTTGTTCACGCTGTTCATGTAAGCGCTCTTCGGCTTCGAGTTGGTTAGCCGCAAAGATCAGTTTATAGAGAGCTTGATCACTCGGCAACGCATGGCTGCGTAGGCTTCGCACTTGTTGACGTGCCTCCTGATACGCTTCATGACTGCCTTGATACTCCAGCTTTTTTAAGAGGGGAGTGGTTTGCGTGATGCGAAAAACATAATAAGGCATGCGAACCTCAGAGTTAGAGCTGAATTCAGCATTATTAGGGGCTAAATGCCTAGCGACTATAGCCCCAAATGGAGATAGCATTAAAACTCTAGCCTAAAGTTTCCTGTAACCACGCACGAATCGCCGCCCGATCGGGCAAGGCTTGTAAGATAAATTCGGTTAAGCGTTCTAAATCGGCCTCAGCTAATAAACTAGGATTTGCTTGTAAAGGGCGCTTAGGGTCACGGAAGCGTTCTTGCATCTTGGGTTGTTCTAAAATCTGCCCTAATAAATCCTCTAATAAGTCCGCGCGGCTTGGGGCTCGAAAGCCAATCGAATAAGTCATGCATTCCCCAATGGCCACTCCATAATGGGGGATATCCGGTGGCAAATACAGCATATCCCCCGGCTCTAATGTCCATTCTTCCTCAGCGATAAACTCACGCATGATGCGTAGATCAATATCAGGAATGAAATTATCTTCTGCACAAGTTTGATGACTAATTTGCCAATGGCGTTGACCGTGTGCTTGCAAGAGGAACACATCATAAGCATCTACATGCGGCCCCACAGAGCCTCCTTCGACTGCATAGCTGATCATCAGATCGTCAATGCGCCAATCGGGAATAAAGCGAAAAGGTTCGATAATCTCTGCAAATTCAGGTAGGAGTTTTTCAATATCATTGACTAAGAGCGTCCAATGTGTAGCAGGGAGCTTATTGAAATCCTTTTTGCGTAAAGGCCCGTGACGAACTTCCCAAGGGGTTTTGCCTGCTTTTTCTAGCACTAAACGCGCAGTATCCGTGTCGCAAGCCAATCCAGCTAATTCATCCGCACTCAGTGGCGATTGAAAATTAGGAAAGGCTTGGTGGATCAGCAGCGGTTTTTGCTGCCAATAATCGCGTAAGAATGCCTCGGTCGAAAGCTCGCCTAACTGGGTGAGAATCTGATTGGGCTGAATCAAACTCATAGTTTTTTAGCCTGCTCAATCGCATTGCCCAAATAAGTACTGGGTGTGAGCTGACTTAATTCGGCTTTAGCAGCTTGGGGTATCTCTAAATTAGCAATAAATTCGCGTAAACCCTCGGGAGTAATGCGTTGCCCACGAGTGAGGGCTTTAAGCTTTTCATACGGTTGCTCAATCCCGTAGCGGCGCATAACCGTTTGAATAGGTTCGGCGAGGACTTCCCAATTTGCATCTAAATCCGCCTGCATACTGGCCGGGTTCGCTTCAAGTTTAGAAATTCCTTTTAAGGCCGATTGATAAGCAATCAAACTATGGCCTAAACCCACCCCTAAAGTACGCAAGACGGTCGAATCTGTTAAATCCCGCTGCCAGCGCGAAACTGGTAGTTTTTGCGCTAAATGGGTGAGTAAAGCATTGGCAATGCCTAAATTGCCTTCGGCATTTTCAAAATCAATTGGATTGACTTTATGCGGCATGGTCGAGGAGCCTACTTCCCCCGCGACGACTTTTTGCTTGAAATGCCCTAAAGAAATATAACCCCAAACATCACGACAGAAATCAATCAAAATGGTGTTGAAACGTACCACGGCATCGAAAATTTCTGCAATGTAATCATGCGGTTCGATTTGAGTGGTATAAGGATTCCAGCTTAAGCCAAGGCTCATGACAAATTGTTCGGCCGTGGTTTGCCAATCGATTTCAGGATATGCGCTGAAATGTGCATTATAATTACCGACGGCACCATTGATTTTACCGAAGTATTCACAAGTCTGAACTTGCTCTAATTGACGCTGCAAGCGATAAGCCACATTCGCCATTTCCTTGCCTAAAGTGGTGGGCGAGGCGGGTTGACCGTGGGTACGTGAAAGCAAAGGTTGCTCTGCATAGCGCTTGGCAAGATCACGAATCGCCGCCACGGTACGCTGCATTTCGGGTTCAATCACTTGACGCATCCCGCCTTGTAGCATCAGGGCATAGGACAGATTATTAATATCTTCCGAAGTACAGGCAAAGTGAATGAATTCGCTCACGGCTTTGAGTTCCGGCTGTGCCGCGACTTTATCCTTGAGGAAGTATTCAATCGCTTTCACATCATGATTAGTGGTGCGTTCAATGGTTTTGACCTGACGTGCATCTTCCGCATCAAATTCATGCAACACTTTGTCTAAAAATTCATTCGCTGCTGCCGATAGATCAGGAACTTCGCTAATTTGTGGATGGCGAGCCAGCATTTGTAGCCAGCGAATTTCCACTAACACCCGGTGATAAATTAAACCATACTCACTAAACCAAGGGCGCAGCTCAGCGGTTTTATTGGCATAACGACCATCAACGGGGGCGAGGGCTGTGAGGGCTGAAACTTCCATAGCAGATCCTATCGGGGGAGTGATCGAAAGGGCGGTATTGTAACTGAAAATGAGGGGGAGGGGAGAGCTGCTGAGGGGGAATCTTCAGGGCGAGCGCATCATGGGCTATTATGAGCTAACACACAAAAGACGCAGCTTGGGTTGCAGCTTGGGTTAAAGTCGCTAAGTATTTTTAAGTTCATCAATCACTTGGCAGATAATAGCACCATCTTGTAACTGTATCTGAATAATGTCTTTGGGTTTGACTTGTTGGCGATGTTTAATCAATTGCTGGTTTTGATCGCTGACTAAGGCATAACCCCGCTCTAAAGTAGCTAATGGGCTATAGGCGTGTAAACGTGCGGTTTGTAGGCGGAGTTGCTGATGTTTATTTTCTAGGGTTTGTGCTATTGAGCGTTCTAATTGTTGAGCTTGCTGCTGAAGTTTGCCCTGTAAGCTTTGAATAATCGTGCGAGGGGTTTGCCAATCTAGGCGCTGCTGAAGTATCTGCAAACGTAAATTCAGCCGTTCTTGTTTAAGCCTTAAGGCGCGTCGTAAGCGTAAATCTAGCTCATCTAAACTTTGAGTTTGCTGCTGTAAATAATGGAGTGGATGTTGGCGCTGTAGGCGGTTGCTGAGTTGTGTTAGCTGTTGATGATGGTGGTCTAAACTATTGTGCATTGAGCGTTCTAGCTGTCGTTGGATTTGCTTAACTCGAGCCAGTAGATTTACGGAGTCAGGGCTAACCAGTTCTGCCGCTGCTGAGGGGGTTGGGGCGCGTAGATCAGCGACAAAATCAGCGATCGTAAAATCAATTTCATGGCCGATACCACTAATAATCGGTAGTGTGCTTGCATAAATAGCCCGTGCCACGGTTTCTTCATTAAAAGCCCATAAATCTTCAAGCGAGCCGCCACCACGGGCAAGGATCAAGACATCACACAACGGATGCTGATTAGCTTGTTGTAAAGCGCGTACAATTTGCCCCGCCGCAGTTTCTCCCTGTACGGTGACTGGATAAATCAAAACAGGGATTTGTGGGCAGCGTCGCTTTAAGACATTTAAAATATCCTGAACCGCCGCCCCTGTGGGGGAGGTGATCAGGCCAATACAACGAGGATAGCGGGGTAATGCCTTTTTTGACTCACTCGCAAATAGACCCGCTTGAGCTAAGGCTTGCTTGAGTGCTTCAAAGCGCCGCTGGAGTTCACCTTCACCAGCCGCTTCCATGCGCTCAATAATAAATTGATATTCACCGCGTTGCTCATAAAGACCAATTCGACCATAGGCAAGGACTTTACTGCCATTATCGAGTTTGAGGCCTAAGCCCAAAGCTTTGTGGCGAAATAAAGCAGACCGTAACTGTGCTTGGCTATCTTTGAGTACAAAATAAAGATGCCCAGAACTAGGGCGGGATAGGTTAGAGATTTCACCCTCTACCCAAATAGCTGGAAAACCCTGCATAAGCAGTTGGTTTACCTCGGCATTGAGTTGGGAAACACTGAGAACGAGGCGTTGATGCATCATGGTTAATCTACTAAAGGTTTTAGACATTTGCGTGATAGCAGTTTACCGCGTCTAGACCAAACCTTATAATGAAGCGCTTTTATTTTAAGAGCCGGATTATTCCTATGCGTATTCTTCAGGAAGCTCTCACTTTCGATGATGTCCTGCTGGTGCCTGCCCACTCCACTGTGATGCCAGCTAATACTAACCTACAAACCCGCCTGACTCGCAATATTCACCTTAATTTACCCTTGGTTTCTGCAGCGATGGATACCGTCACTGAAGCCCGCTTAGCGATTGCTTTAGCGCAAGAAGGTGGGCTGGGGATCATCCATAAAAATATGAGCATTACCAAACAAGCTCAAGAAGTGCGTGAAGTCAAAAAATATGAAAGCGGCATCATTAAAGAACCCATTACCGTTAGTCCTGATGCCACTATCCGCGATGTTTTAGAGCTAACCCGTGCGCGCAGAATTTCAGGTGTGCCCGTCGTACAAGGTGAGGATTTGGTGGGGATTGTGACCGGGCGCGATTTGCGTTTTGAAACCCATCTCGATGCGCCAGTCAGTACCATCATGACCCCCAAAGAGCGGTTGGTGACGGTTAGTGAGGGGGCTGAAAAAGATGAAATTCAATATTTGCTGCATAAGCATCGGATTGAAAAAGTTTTGGTAGTTAATGACCAGTTTCAATTGCGCGGCTTGATTACAGTTAAAGATATTCAAAAATCACATGATTATCCGCATGCGTGTAAAGATGATCAAGGCCGCCTACGGGTGGGGGCAGCAGTAGGGGTCGGGCATGGTACAGAAGAGCGTGTTGCTGCCTTGAGTGAAGCGGGGGTGGATGTGATTGTGGTGGATACAGCACATGGTCATTCACAAGGTGTGCTAGATCGAGTGCGTTGGGTTAAGCAGAATTTCCCGCATATTCAAGTCATTGGCGGTAATATTGCGACCGGTGCGGCTGCTTTAGCCTTAGTGGAAGCAGGCGCAGATGCTGTTAAAGTAGGGATTGGGCCAGGTTCAATTTGTACTACACGGATTGTAGCCGGTGTGGGGGTGCCACAAATTACCGCTGTTATGAATGTTGCTGCTGCTCTCAAAGGAACTGATGTACCCTTAATTGCCGATGGTGGGATTCGTTTCTCCGGTGATATTGCCAAAGCTTTGGCAGCGGGTGCGCATTTGGTGATGTTGGGTGGTTTATTTGCCGGTACAGATGAAGCTCCGGGTGAGGTTGAGTTATTCCAAGGGCGTTCGTATAAATCTTATCGAGGGATGGGGTCTTTAGGGGCGATGGCGCAAGGCTCGAGCGACCGTTATTTCCAAGAATCAGAAAATGCGGTGGATAAATTAGTCCCAGAGGGGATTGAAGGCCGAGTACCCCATAAAGGCCCACTGTCCGCCATTGTGCATCAATTGATGGGGGGGTTACGTGCCAGTATGGGCTATGTCGGTTGTGCTAATTTAGAGGAAATGCGGACTAAGCCTGAGTTTATGCGGATTACTAGTGCTGGCATGCGCGAATCGCATGTG
>JBJOOT010000171.1:0-7469 GCA_046051185.1 Pseudomonadota bacterium
AACCTGCTTCAGACTGAGTTTTAGGTTGGCTACTATCATTACGCATCGCATGTGCCAATAGATTAACCATCCGCTCCGTTAAAATAATTTGCCCGGCGGCGGCTTCCGCAAGTTTCGCCACCAAATCTTCAGGTTCCATTTCCTTAAGCAAATAGCCATCGGCACCCGCTCGTAAGGCTGCGACTAAATCTTCAGTCTGATCAGAAACGGTCAATATCACAACTCGACAATCCAAACCCGAGGCTTTGATCACCTTCAGGACATCAATCCCACTCATATCCTTCATGTGTAAATCAAGCAAAATCATATCGGGAGCTAGGGTTTGTGCCAGATCAATCCCTTCTTGACCATTGGATGCTTCACCGATAATGGTAAAACCAGGCACCATATTGACTAAATAACGCACCCCCTTTCTAAACAAGGGATGGTCATCAATAATCAATAGACTTTGCGGATGTTCATGCAGCATGGGTAATCCTTAGATCCTGAGCAAAAGATGAGGTATTGTTAGGCGTAAAATCAAGGCGAACACAAGTCCCGCCTCTAGTGCGTAACAAATATTCCAGTGTACCGTGAAGAGCACGAGCGCGTTCCTCCATAATAGCCATGCCATAATGATGCATGGCCGCCGTTTTTTGGATACCGATACCATTATCCTCTATCTGTAGCCGTATTTTTCCATTGACTTGAGCTTGCAAACTAACCCAGGCTTGCTCAGCCTTTGCATGTTTGAGAATATTCGAGAGAGCCTCGCGTACAATTTGTAGCAGATGGATTTCTTCATTAGGGCTGAGGTTGATACCCTCTAATGCTAACTCTAAGTGAATAGGCAGCTGCCCCCGCTCAGCAAATTCATTCACAGTTTGTTGCAAAGCCCTACCTAGATCCGCCTCCTCCATGCGTAGACGAAAAGTAGATAATAATTCACGCAATTGTTGATAAGAACTATTCAAGCCTTCACGCAACTCCTCCAAAGCATCATTCACTTCCGCTACTTTTTCCGGGTATTTGAGAGCTGTACGTAAACGACTCACTTGAATTTTCATATAAGCTAATGATTGAGCTAAGGAGTCATGTAATTCCCGTGCTATCACTGCTCGCTCCTCCAATAAGGAAACCCGACGATGCTGCTCACTCCGTTGCTCTGAGGCAAGAGTGATACCAATATGGCGCGAGAGTGCTTCTAATAAAGGTATTTGCCATTGAGCGGTGTCTTGATCAACCGGTAGATTAACCGCCAAAACACCATAACGCTTTTCTGCATCGGCTAAAGGTAAACGTAATATCGTTTGCCCCGCAGATAAATGCTTGCTAGAAATCGAGGGGCTACTATTACAGTCTTGACAATGACTGGCCTGTTGACAGAAAGGAGACGTTAATTGAGCTTGGGTACTAGCAATGACTTTACCTTGGAGGTCATGGTCGGTTTTGAGGCAAATCAAACCATTGTCTAGACCTAAAACGGCCTCAGCATCTTTTAGTACACTCTGAAAAACTTCAGGGCTAGGGGTCATACCATGCAAGCGTGTAATAGAACGGTACAGCAATTCTAAAGAACGATTGCTACGAGTGAGTTCAGCCGTTTTTTGTTCTACTCGTGTTTCTAAATCCTGATAGAGCTTAGCGAGATCTTCTGCCATGCGATTAAAGGCGCGCCCCAATTGCCCAATCTCATCATCGCCGACGAAATCAGTCTGTACCGCTAATTTACCTTGACGAATCCGCTCAGTTAGCCCTAACAGCGTGGTTAATGGCTTGACCAAAATATTATTGATCAGATAAATCGACAAAATAACGATAAGGAGAGTACCAATAATTGCAACACCAAGAATAACCCGCAGTACAAAAATCTTGGCCTCTGTAGCCTCCTCAATCTGCTTGACTAAATCATTGATTTGATTAACGAAGGGGGGAATATATCCCAATACGATACGCTGCTCATCTTCAGTCACTGTCAATAGCTCAGGTTTGATCGTATTTTGCCAATCGCTCACAACCTGCTGATAAACCCGTCGCAAAGGATTGCTGGTATCTATGGGTAATACCGACAGAATAGCAGGTGCGGTGAGATCCTCTTCAAAATTTTGGATCGCTTGCTGCAAAGCTTCTGAAGAGAGGTTTGCGGTGATTTGTTGTTGATAAAGCGAAGCCATACGCCAACTTTGCATCCGCAAACTACCTGCAAGATTGATTGCCTGCCCATTACCTTGAGTGGTTTCTGCAATCATCCACGAGGTAGACATGCTCACTAGCGCTAACATGGTAATTGCTACAATCATGCCACCAATCCGTAGCAGTAATGAGTTTTGCAGTTGGTTCATCTAACAAGTTCTCGACTGATGCTACATTGTCGCATACTCCCCTCTTCTTACTCATAAAGTTTTAAGTTGTACCTCTATAAACTTTTCGACTCAATCACCCAACACTCATTTTTCAATATTATCCTTTAATAACAATAAGATAACCGCATACCACCACTACCACTTTAGTGGTATAAAACTAGCCTGCCACCCTATTCCCGCTACTAGCACAAGGTTTTTTTCAGGCGTAAAACAGCGGCTGAGTCTATTTGGGCGTGGGTATGGAATAATTTATGGCAACACAAAACTATAAGGCTTGGTCCGTCGTTATTATGAGCACACTGGCTTTTACGGTGTGCTTCATGATCTGGATGATGTTTGCCGTGATTGGCATTCCGATCAAAGAAAACTTGGGTTTAAATGAGACCCAATTTGGGATTTTAGTCGCTACCCCCGTCCTTACGGGTTCACTCATTCGCCTCCCCCTAGGCATGTGGACTGACAAATTCGGTGGACGGATTGTCTTTACGGTATTGATGTTGGCCACGGTTATCCCTATCTGGTTAATTACTTATGCGACTGAATTTTGGCAATTCTTAGTGGTGGGGCTATTTGTTGGGGTGGCTGGTGGTTCATTTACAGTAGGTATTGCTTATTGTGCACGCTGGTTTCCTAAGCATCAACAAGGCTTAGCGATGGGGATTTTTGGTGCGGGTAATACAGGAGCCGCCGTCACCAAATTGGTCGCTCCAATTATTGTAGTGGGCTACGGCTGGACGATGGTCCCTAAAGTCTATGCTGTTTTAATGTTGGTAACAGCACTGATTTTCTGGTTTTTCACCTTTAGTGATCCATCTCACAAGGTTGGTAAATCGGTCACGGTTCGCGAGCAGTTAGCAGCACTCAAAGATCCTAGAGTCTGGCGTTATAGCCAATATTATTCCATTGTCTTTGGTGGTTATGTCGCTCTGGCTTTGTGGATGACCAAATACTATGTCAGTGAATATGGCTTCGATTTAAAAACGGCCGCTTTTTTAGCCGCCGCTTTCAGTATTCCAGGGGGCGTTTTACGCGCTATGGGCGGATATTTTTCCGATAAATTTGGTGCACATACGGTCACTTGGTGGGTATTGTGGATTGCCTTGGTTTGCTTATTTTTCCTCTCTTATCCACAAACGAGCCTCACTATTCAAACCGTTACTGGCTCTAGCACGTTCTCAATTGGCCTAAATGTCACCGTATTCACCATCTTGATGTTCTCCTTAGGGATCGTTTTTGCCATTGGGAAAGCGTCAGTTTTCAAATATATCGCCGATGACTATCCCGACAACATCGGTGTGGTATCCGGTGTGGTTGGCTTGGCAGGGGGCTTAGGTGGCTTTTTGATGCCGATTATGTTTGGCATTTTGTTAGATCTAACCGGAATACGTTCTTCTGCCTTCATGCTGATGTTTGGGATTGTTTGGGTCTCACTCATGTGGATGTATTTCACTGAAGTACGCCCTGTGTATGCAGGTCTTCATGCTAATCAAGAGCGCTCGCGCCAGCAAACTCAGGCTCACTGACTCAAGTGATTTAAATCCAAGGAGCTATTTATGAAAGATATTGAACGCTGGGATGTGGAAGACAACACCTTCTGGGAACAAACGGGTAAAAAAGTTGCTAGGCGCAATCTATGGATTTCAATCCCTGCCCTGTTATGTGGGTTTGCGGTTTGGAGCATGTGGAGCGTTATTACGGTACAGATGCTCAATTTAGGCTTCCCCTTTACCAAGGAAGAATTATTTACGCTAACCGCTATTGCAGGGATTTCAGGCGCTACGATGCGGATTCCTGCGTCCTTCCTGATTCGCTTAGCAGGCGGACGGAATACAATTTTTCTAACCACCGCTATGTTATTAGCACCCGCTATTGGTACAGGGATTGCGCTGCAACATCCCACTTGGCCGCTTTGGGTGTTTCAACTCATGGCCTTATGGTCTGGAGTCGGGGGCGGTAATTTTGCAAGCTCGATGTCTAATATCAGTAGTTTTTTCCCCAAACGTCTGCAAGGAACCGCCTTGGGACTCAATGCTGGGCTAGGTAATTTTGGTGTGACTACAATGCAGGTGGTCATTCCGCTAGTCATGACGGTGGGCTTATTGGGCGCCTTGGCGGGTGAGCCGATGATCCTACAAAAAGATAGTGGTTGGATTTTTGGCAAGATTGCCGCCGGAACCCCCACTTGGATTCAAAATGCAGGCTTTGCTTGGGTGCTCTCCTTAGTTCCCCTCGCGCTGTTATGCTGGTTTG
Source organism: Pseudomonadota bacterium (assembly GCA_046051185.1). Classification (GTDB taxonomy): domain Bacteria; phylum Pseudomonadota; class Gammaproteobacteria; order Thiotrichales; family Thiotrichaceae; genus Thiolinea. Next base: position 4,593 of record JBJOOT010000171.1, read on the forward strand.
GGATGAATAATTTAAAAACCGTATCGCCTGCTACCGGCAACCCTTTATTCGCCTTTTTGAAGATTACCTATCTTTACTCTCTTGCGTTTATCCCCTCCATTTTCATGCTCTATTTGTACTTGCCTGCTCCTACTGGGCTTGGGGTCTTGAATATGTGGGTTGCGATTCCGCTGGACATCATCGCTGCTTTATTGGTCATGCGTTTGGCGGCTTTTGGCACGATGAAGGAGAATGTCGCCAAGCAATTTGCCATTTTCAAAAATAAGCATACTTGGGCGATGACTTTGTTGTATGTCGTGACCTTTGGTTCGTTTATTGGCTTTTCTATGGCACTGCCTTTAGCCATTACGGTGATCTTTGGCTTTCAACATCTACCCGATGCCGCCGGTGTGATGAGTCATACCCTCAAAAACCCCAATGCTCCTTCAGCCTTAACTTATGCTTGGATAGGTCCGTTTGTGGGGGCTGCTATTCGTCCTATTGGCGGGTGGATTGCGGATAAAGTGGGTGGCTCGATTGTCACACAAGTCATTTCTGCGGTGATGGTCATCGCCTCTGTGGCAGTGGGTTATGTCATGATGCAGGCTTATGCCTCTGCAACACCAGAACAATACTTCCCTGCCTTTAGGGCTATTCATTGTGTTATTTGCTGCCAGTGGGATTGGTAATGGCTCTACCTTCCGTTCGGTGGGTTTTATCTTTGACCGTACCCAAGCAGGCCCTGTTTTGGGCTGGACTTCTGCTGTGGCTGCTTATGGTGCTTTTATTGCACCAGTAGTGATTGGAAATCAGATTAAAGCAGCGACCCCCGAAAATGCCATGTATGGCTTTGCTATTTTCTATGCCCTCTGCCTCATTTTGAACTGGTGGTTTTATCTGCGTAAAGGCAGTGAGATCAAGAACCCCTAATCCTTGAAGAGCATTAAGGAGCACTAACATGATAGTTCAACCCTATGACCCTAAGCTCAAAACTAACCCTTATGCAATTTATACCTTAGCACTGGAAGTCAATGGTAAGACGGTGCTGACCGATCAGGAAGGCTATATCCAGAATAGGGATGAATGGAGTGAGGACTTTGCTAAAGCACTGGCAACCCAAGAAGGGCTAGTGTTGACCGATGAGCATTGGGAAATTATTGATTTTTTAAGAGCTTACTACGAAGAGCATGGGGTACAAGCCCCAGTGCGTGACATGCTCAAACACTTTAAAGCCGTGTGGGGCGAAGCACTCGCCACTAATCATTATCTACACGACCTATTCCCCCAAGGCGGCCCACAAAAACAGGGTAATCGCCTAGCGGGTATCCGTAGAACTAAAGGGGAGCATTAATTGCTATGAGTCACTTGCTTGATAGATTAACTTTTTTTAAACAGCGTAAAACTCCATTTGCCCAAGGTCATGGAGCAGTTACTCATGAAAAACGCGACTGGGAAGACGGTTATCGCCAACGTTGGCAGCATGATAAAATCGTCCGCTCTACTCATGGTGTGAACTGTACCGGTTCTTGTAGCTGGAAAATTTACGTTAAAAACGGTTTAGTCACTTGGGAAACCCAACAAACAGATTACCCGCGTACTCGCCCCGATTTACCTAATCATGAGCCGCGCGGTTGCCCACGGGGAGCTAGCTTTTCGTGGTATATCTATAGCGCTAACCGCCTCAAATACCCGCTCATTCGTAAGCCCCTAATGGAACTTTGGCGCTCGGCGAAAGCGCGTCATACAGATCCTGTGGTGGCGTGGGAATCGATTGTTGAAAACCCACTCTCTACCAATGATTACAAAACTAAACGCGGTTTAGGCGGGTTTATACGTTCCTCATGGGAGGAGGTCAATGAGCTAATTGCCGCTGCGAATGTCTATACTGCCAAGCAATATGGCCCCGATCGTATTATTGGTTTTTCCCCGATTCCGGCAATGTCCATGGTGTCGTATGCCGCAGGTAGTCGTTATCTGTCCCTGATTGGCGGTACCTGCATGAGCTTTTATGACTGGTATTGCGACCTACCGCCTGCCTCTCCCATGATATGGGGCGAGCAAACCGATGTACCAGAATCTGCCGATTGGTATAACAGTAGTTATATTATTGCCTGGGGGTCTAATGTCCCTCAGACCCGCACCCCTGATGCCCATTTCTTTACCGAAGTACGCTATAAAGGCACCAAAACTGTTGCCATTACCCCCGACTATGCGGAAGTGGCTAAACATGCAGATCAATGGCTTAACCCCAAACAAGGCACCGATGCCGCGCTAGCCTTAGCCTTTGGGCATGTGATTTTAAAAGAATTTCATCTGGATAAACCCAGCACCTATTTTACCGACTATGTGCGCCGCTATACCGATTGGCCTAATTTAGTCCTCTTAGAAAAACGTGATGACGGCAGCTATCAAGCAGGACGTTTTGCACGGGCTAGTGATTTTGTAGAAGGTTTGGGTGAAAGCAATAACCCTGATTGGAAAACCGTTGCCATTGATGAGGCTACTGGTGAAATTATTGCCCCGAATGGCTCGATTGGTTATCGCTGGGGTGAAAACAGTAAATGGAATATCCAACAAAAACATGGTACTGATCAACAAGAGGTCACGCTCGCCCTATCCTTAATCAAGCAGCATGATCAGATTGTTGAGCTGTGTTTGCCTTATTTTGGGGGAGTTCCCTCGGATTATTTTAAGGGCAATGTACTTAAAGATGTCCTACGTTATCAGTTACCTGCCCGTCAAGTCACTTTAGCCGATGGCACAACAGGCTTATTAGTGACAGTTTACGATCTGAATATGGCTAATTATGGGATTAGTCGAGGGCTTGGGGCGGATGATAGCGCCCAAGACTTTAATGATGCGACTGCCCCCTACACACCGGCTTGGCAAGAAGCGATT
>JBJOOT010000172.1:0-7442 GCA_046051185.1 Pseudomonadota bacterium
AAGATGTCGATGATTTAATTAAAACCTTTAATGCACTTTTGAGTATTGCGCAAGCAGAGTCGGGTGTACACCGTGATGATTGGACTTCTATTCAGCTGGATCAGTTAATTAGTGATTTAGGCGAATTATATGAAGCGGTGGCTGAAGAAGAGGGGATTCAGTTTAGTTACAGTGCTCAGCCCGGTTTAGTTTTACAGGCGAATCGCCATTTGATTGCACAGGTGATTACCAACTTATTGGATAATGCGGTGAAATACACTCCTAAAAAGGGCGAAATTAAGCTGACGGCTGAGCAGCAAGACAAAGCCGTCTGTATTATGGTGAGTGATACAGGCCTTGGTATTCCTGAGCAAGAGCGTGAGCGCGTGTTTAAGCGTTTTGTACGCTTAGATAACGCCCGCAGTACCCCCGGCAACGGCCTTGGACTGAGCTTGGTCAAGGCGGTCGCCGATTTACACGGTGCTCAAGTTGAGTTAGCGGACAATCAACCGGGTTTGAAGGTGATTTTACGCTTTACTGGTTAGCCGCCCGTATTTAGACAAACTGATTAGTACTTATTTCATAAGCATGCACTCGCTTGCGCCCCGAATAAAAATAAAGGTTTAATAAATGAGGCGCTGGTGTATCTAAGGTGCGCGCCACCCGCATGAGTGTAGATAATTTTGCTTCCTGAATATCTGCACGCATTAATTTATGCCAAGTTTGGCGCGAAACACCAGAGCGTTCTGCTGCTGCTGTGACTGACAAGTTCAGGGCATCCATGCGTTCTTGTATATATTCAGCTAAGTCGATTCCCGACATAACGTACCCCTCTTTCAACATATCTCCCGACAATGTAGAGTGTTACCGTTTGTTACTAGGGCTTCAATATGGAAATTTCCACATTCTAAACAGAGGCTTAAATACAGACTGCAGTTGAGCTTAGATTAGATCTAATAAATGCAGTTGTCCGATGAGATACATCAGTTTATCTTTGGTGATTCCACCCATCCGAGCGCGTAGTTCATCTAATCTATTCATGGCATAACGATATGAAATACCTTGATCAATTTGCTTTAAAGGATAGCCCAAGGCAAGGTGTTTAAGAATTTGAATTTCTTTGGGTTTTAACGTTTTTAAAAAAGGCTGAACAAACATCGCTGAAGATTTTGCATTGTGAAAGCTGATGTCGTCGAATAATTGAGTACAACGCAATAAAGTTTCAAGGTTTTCTTGCTTAAGCTTTTGGAAGATGACGTCTTTTTCTGTGCTAATCACACTCATTCCACCAATTCCAGACTTAGGACGTAGTGTTGGAATGGTCAGTGCATTGCGGATGCCATATTCTTCTCGAGCGATCTGAATGACTACGTTTTCATCACGGGTCACTAAGCCTTGTACTTCATGCTCGCGCCAATCCATGATCAGAGGAACATGGGCGCTATGCCCAAGGCGAATCGTGAAATCCTGTTCATGAAAATTCGCTTGTGCATAATGGTTTAAAAAGGCGGTTGGATATTCTTGTGTGTGTAAGAAGATAGGGGAAAAAGTATTGCTCAGCTGCCACAATACACTGGGAAAAAAAGTATAAGTCGCGCCATCAAAACCTAAACCCGTGATATAGGTTTCATAGACGTGAAAACGCTCACGGACCGTTTCAACCCGATACAAGTCATCGACAAAATGACCCAATAAGGCATGCTTAAGCGGCATGAGCGTCTTACACCTCTACACATCGCAATTGATCTATTTGCGATTTTGATTTTAAGTATATTTTTTCTTCAGTACTAAAAAGTTTAACCCACCTTGGAAATGCTGTTGGTGGCAGGCTAAAACTTCAAAACCCACTTGTTGAGTTTGCTTAATTAAATCGTCCATACTAATAAAATTAGCTTGGGGGTTAGCCGCTAATTGTAAGTTATAGTCCTGAAAGGCTTGGAAATCGGGATGAGCAAGCAATTCTTTACGCGCATCTTTGGCCAGTTTAGCTAAACTTAAGCTAGGATTAGGGCTTGCTAATACAAATTGCCCCCCCATCACTAACAAATCTGCAATATGCTTTAGTGTAACTAAGGGTTCAGGCCAAGAATAATAGCTTTGAATAGATACGGCTGAGTCATATAAACCCGTGGCATCTTCAATTTTACAATGTTGGATACTGAACTGTTCGCGTTCTAAAGTACTGACCACCCACTCAGCAGCTGTCACCATTTCTGCTGAATAATCCACCCCAGTATAACTGCTAACTTGTTCATTATCAGCCAAAAAAGGAGCTAATTTCGCACTACCACAACCACAGTCTACTACCTTGCCAGTTAAATGCAAGCAAGCCTCACGATAAACTGCAAGTTGCATTGAAGTGGTAACGGCTGCGAATAAGCGTGCATAACTATTCCAATCTGATTCGGGATAGCGGTATTTTTGTTTTTCGTTATTATCTAATGCTTTCATAATAAAACCTTATTCTTATCTTCAGTTAGGTTGATGAGTAAATCGGATCATTCGCTTTAATCTCCCATTCTAAAAGGGAGAAGCAATAATCAGTACCATAATGGTAGCCCACATCTTTGCGAATTAAATTAGCACCTAAGGCGCGTCGGTAAAAACCAATATTTTTGTCTCTTGTTATGAAAATCAATGAGTTAATTGAGTTTTCGCGAGCAAGTTGGTAATAAGTTCGTAAATAAGTCGGCAAAATACCGCGTGCTGAATCTGAGATAGCAAAGCGACTCGGCTCGGCAATCTTGCCACGGCGTCTACGTAGTAAATTAATTTCTTCGTGTATTATTTCATCAGCGGGTAAACCTCTTTCACTATCGAGTACTAAACGTCCGGTACTCGTAATATCGCCGGTTTCATCTTCGCTATATAAAATACAGGCATAATCATCATAAGCATCATTCGCTGCATCCTGCATCGAAGGATAATATTTGCCATATTCGCTTTGTCTGAGTTGCCAAATTTTTGCTAAATCAGTGCCTTCATGCACTACTTTTAAAGGTTGGGTAATACAAGTGTATTGATAGTTTATTATTTTCATTAGGATTGGATCTCTTAAGCCTGTAACGATCCAAGCGCTTGGTAATTCAACTGCATGCCTAATCAGTATGCTAGATTTTATAGCAATTCAGGAAAAGCAGACGACAAGCGGTCAAGCCTTTTATGCTTTTTTTTAAAGGCTTCAGTTAAACTCTTGAGGCTGATTGAGCTCTAAACTCTTTATTATTAGCGAGGAATAAGTGATGAGCATTAAAGTAAATAAGTCAAAGACTTGGGTGTTAGTGGTATTAGCGACGGTGTTAATGACTCCCACCGTTTGGGGTGATCAATGTGAGCTGATTTCACCGGAGCAAGCGGGGCAAGCCTTGGCCTTTTTAAAGCCGGGTGCAACGGTGGTTGAGTTTTGTGAACCTTGTGGTGATAAAGATTTTTATGCCAAGCCCCAGCAAGTTATTAATGATATTCAAGCCGTTTTAGAGCAAGAGTATTGGGCTGTAAAGGTGAATGGCAAAGGTGTCGATTTAGCCTATACGTTTGTGCGCAATGCAGAAGGCTCTTTTTTAAATGTTTCAAAACTAGCGAATTGCCCTTCAGATGATGTATCGGTGGGCTTTCCTGCTAGTGCTGCGCTTAAGTAAGTTAAAATGGGCGTGAGTTGGAGTCATCTGGCTCGCGCTCAGTGGCGATGGACTGTTTATACTCTTTTTCACTGCTGAATAAACTCACTAAAATACCTAAGCCATCATTCGGCGTTTCGCCATCGCGTGTGACTACCCCCATGGGAATTAAATTGATAATAGCGCCCGCTAAGGCAGCATAGGCTAAAGCTTGGCAAGCTAATTTCCAGTAATTATCTTCAATCAGCAAGAAATGCTCCCAACCCATGAGGGCGATAATGCTGAAGGCTACTAATAACTCAATACCAGGGCCTGCAAAATAGGTGAGGGCATGTTTATAGCGCATACCACGTCCCTCCATAGGCTTGAATTGCACAAAGCCTTCCAATGGAAACAAGCGAAGTTCTAAGGGCGCTTTGAATAATTGACCCTGATAGATCACTCGCCCAAAACCAATCACCGTGCGTTCAATTTGCCAACCCAAGGCATGCGCCACTACAGCATGTCCGAACTCATGCACAAAGACTAAAGGAAGCCACCACAAAAGAAAGAAAAGTGCCGCCAGTTTACGGGGTTCATAGTTAGTGAAAATTTCGAGTAGCATCAAGCCTAAGAAAATCGTAGTTAGACTATATACCAATAGCTTGTCCGCTAAAGTTAGTGGTCGGTTATCATAATGGCGTTGGTCAATTTTCATAGTCTGGTGAGCTATTTTGCTAATTTCAGAGGTAGTTAGTATCACTTAACTGCCGTGCTTTCCCAAATTCAACCAAGGAGATCTGTGATAAAAGCTCGATTTTTAAATGCTGCGCAAGAGCTTGTCAGGCTAATACGCACAGGCGTCGCACCGCAGAGCTTAGCTCCGCAAGCAGCTGAGCCGACTGCCAATAAGTCAGCTCAATGGCAACCAGCGTCACAGTTTCTTAGGGGGCATTTTAGTCATGCCGAGGGATCTCGGGATTATCGCCTCTATATTCCAAGTGATTATGAGCGCTTAGATCAAGCTTTACCGTTGCTGGTCATGTTGCATGGTTGTACTCAAGATGCTGAGGATTTTGCAGTGGGTACGCAGATGAATCAATGGGCTGAATACTATCGCGTATTAGTGCTGTATCCCAGTCAAGCAAGATCAGCGAATTTAAAGCGCTGTTGGAATTGGTATAAACTAAAGAATCAACAGGCCAACCGAGGTGAGCCTGCCATAATTGCAGGCTTGACCCAAGCAGTAATGAACAGTTATCGAGTGGATTCAGCGCGAGTTTATATCGCTGGTTTATCAGCGGGTGGGGCGATGGCTGCGATCATGGGTGAGACTTATCCTGAACTGTATGCAGCAATAGGGGTACATTCTGGATTAGCAACAGGAAGTGCTAGTCATGTTATTGCGGCTTTGATGGTAATGCGTCAAGGAAGTCAGCAGCTACAAACACGGAGCGACCCTCCAAGATTCGTCCCCACGATTATTTTTCAAGGGGATCAAGATCGCATCGTAGCTGCATCTAATGCGGAACAACTCTTGGCTCAGGCTAAACAAAGTTTGGAGGCAAGCAAAGCGTCTTTAAAAGTTGAGCAGCAGACTGTAAGGCCTCCAAGCGGTCATGCTTATACACGTATACAAATCAAAGATCTAACGGGTCAAACTCAGATTGATTATTGGCTTGTGCATGGTGCAGGGCATGCGTGGTCAGGTGGACATATCAAGGGTAGTTATACCGATCCTGAAGAGCCTAATGCCTCACAGGAAATGCTGCGTTTTTTCTTAGAGCATCGGCTTACATTGAAAACTCAGGCTTAATAGTTTGGCAGTTTTCGCCTTCACACTCAGAATATGGCAGACTATTTCCAGTAAAAATCAATAAGGACGACTCATGTGCGGAATTAGCGGCGAATTACGGTTAGATGGTCAAATTCCAGACCTACGCAACATCAATGCCATGATGGCAAAGCTCGAAAAGCGTGGCCCCGATCATGGTGGTAGTTATTCGGATGGCCCCTTAGCCTTTGGGCATCGGCGCTTGTCGATTATTGATTTATCCTATAAATCCAGCCAGCCGATGGTTGATGCTGAGCTGGGTTTAGCGCTGGTATTTAATGGCACAATTTATAATTATCCTGAATTACGCGCGGAGCTGAAGGCCAAGGGGTATCATTTTTATTCTGACGGTGACACTGAAACGATCCTCAAAGCGTATGCTGAATGGGGCGAGGATGCGCCGAAGCATTTGCTGGGGATGTTTGCTTTTGCCATTTGGGATATGAACAAGAAAACCCTGTTTTTGGCGCGGGATCGTATGGGCATTAAGCCTTTGTATTACACACTGGATAAGCAAGCCTTCCGCTTTGCCTCCAATACCCAAGCGCTACTGGCTACCCCGAATGTAGATACCCGCCTTGATCCCTTAGCCATCCATAACCTATTTACGCTACATGCTGTCGTGCCTGCACCGCGTACCGTTTTGAAGGGCATACGCAAATTGCCTCCGGCGCATTCACTCACACTTCATGTCGATGGTCGCCAAGAACTGAAACGCTATTGGAATTTAGTTGCCAAGCGTCCAATGGAGTCACGTACTGAGCAGGAATGGATTGAGGCTATCCATGAAGCGCTGCGGGTGGCAGTACGGCGACGAAATAATATTGCAGATGTACCCGTGGGGGTTTTGTTGTCAGGTGGCCTGGATTCGAGTCTTTTGGTCGCCCTGTTAGCTGAAATCGGTATTCAAGATATTCGTACCTTCACGATTGGTTTTGATGATCAACCGGAGGAAAAAGGTAGCGAATATGAATATTCTGATGCGGTCGTGGAGCGCTTCAAGCCTCATCACCATAAATTCCATATCCCCAATGAACAAACCTTACTGCGATTACCAGAAGCAATTGCCAATATGGCAGAGCCGATGTTTGGGCAAGATGCGATCGGTTTTTATTTGCTCTCGGAGCAAGTTTCGAAATATGTCAAAGTGGTGCAGTCAGGGCAGGGCGCTGATGAAGTCTTTGGGGGCTATTTCTGGTATCCGCAAACTCATGCGGACTTAAATCCCGACCGTTTAGCTCGCTTCTCCCCCTATTACTTTGACCGTGAGCACGCCGAAATGGCGCAAATGCTGCAACCGAAATTCCAAACCGCTGATTATACTGGCGAATTAGTGCGTGAATTATTAGAGACTGAATGGGCTGATGAGCATTTAGATGCGGTATTGCGGGCGGATGTGACGACTTTCATTGTGGATGATCCGGTCAAGCGAGTGGATAACATGACGATGGCTTGGGGTTTGGAGGCGCGAGTGCCTTTCTTGGATCAAGAGCTAGTTGAACTTGCCGCACAAATGCCCCCGGAATTGAAACTACGTGACGGTGGTAAATATGTCTTGAAGCAAATTGCCCGTGGACGAGTGCCAGATAGTGTAATTGACCGACCCAAAGGTTACTTTCCTGTGCCGGCTTTAAAATTCGTGCGAGGCGAATTTCTTGAGATGATGCGCGATATTTTACATTCGCAAACCGCTAAAGAGCGTGGTTTATATAATCCGGCTTATGTGGCAAAGGTCTTAAGCAAACCAGAAGAACATTTGACACGGATTCAAGGGAGTAAATTGTGGCATTTGGCTTTGTTGGAGCTGTGGTTGCAGTTACAAGGCGTTTAAGTTTTTGTGGTTAGTGAACTAGGAGGGGTAACTCTGATTCACTAGGGGAGTGTAGAGTCGCTAAAATACCTAAGCGTGCTTGTGAACGTTTACGATGTAGAATTGATGCGATAATGCGTGAAAAAATTTAAGCAAAATTTCTTGACCGAGTATAACCGATGATAACCATGAAATATGCTAGAAGCCTCTATTGGTTGCTGCT
>JBJOOT010000173.1:0-7441 GCA_046051185.1 Pseudomonadota bacterium
GTCTGTTCGAATCACACTGCGTTGTGTAATTAAAGGCTGAAAAGCACGGACACCTAATTCAACGGCTTTTTGTAAAGCGAAGTCCATTTTATCGGGTTTGATTAAAGCTTGAACTAAACTTAGTTCTAGCGGGGACTCACGCTGGCTGGGGTCAAAACTTTGGATCAGCACACTGGCCGAGCGCTTATTAATTTCACTGAGTTTAGCGAGGTATTCGCCACCTTCGCCATTAAACAAAATTAACGGCTCGTCAATTTGCAAGCGCAAAACTTGAATGGCATGTCGAAAGACTTCATCCGGTAAGCTCAAAGTTTGGGCGACGGCTAAAGAGGTTGGGCAATAGAAACGAGGTATACGCATAGCATGGCTCAGGCAATCGGTCAGTGTGCCGATGATACTGTGCGAATGAGCTTGGCTCAAATGCGGGCTAAGCTTGTTAGCGTTTGAGTAGAGCTGCTATTCTCTTCACTACCTGAGTGAGCGATGGACGCGACCATGAATTTAGAAAAAGTAATTTTCGGTTTTTTTATCGTGCTGGCCTTGACCTTGAATTTCGCCTTTTTCGTCGGCGATATGACTAATCCTTTATATCACAATACGTTTATTTTATTCGCTGCTTTGGTAGTTAGTCTGATTACGACGATTTTAAAGTTTGGGGATAGTTCGCATATGGGAGCAATTTTCTTTGCAACCAGTTTAGTCGCGGATATTCAATTATTAGTTGCGGCGATTATTTGGGGTTGGGCTGCACATATTAGCGTGGACGGTGTGACGCCTGCTGCAATGGTGACTGTCGTCTCGGTATCAGGGGGAGCGCTATTGGCGAATATCGTGTCAGTCGTCTTACTTGTCGCTGAAACACTCAGTATCCGTCGCTAATGTCGAAAACGAATATTTACTATGTCTTGCTGAAGCGCTTACGTTTTCCACTAATCGCTTTGATCCTGATTTATGCTATTTCCATTGTGGGGTTTGTGCTGATTCCGGGGCGAGATAATGAAGGCAATGTCTGGATGATGTCCTATTTTCATGCCTTCTATTTCGTCAGCTACATGGCCTCGACAATTGGTTTTGGTGAAATTCCGTATGCGTTTACAGATGCACAACGTATGTGGACGACAGTCACTATTTATGCCAGTGTGATTGGTTGGTTGTATAGCATTGGTTCTTTATTGTCCGTTATACAAGATCCTGCGATTTATCGTTTGCGCCTTGAGTCTAAATTTCGCACTAAGATTAAATTACTGCATGAGCCGTTTTATCTAGTTTGTGGCTATGGGGATACGGGGGCGAGGTTAGTACAAGCTTTAGGGCAAGAAGGCATCCGTACTGTGGTTCTGGATAAAGATGAAAACCGTATTAATGAACTAGAATTACGTGAGCCTTTATTAGGGCGTCCACTCAGTTTGGCGGCTGATGCCTCTAAACCTGCTATTTTAGAAGAAGCAGGGGTATTGAATATTTATTGTAAGGGGGTGATTGCCCTAACCGATTCTGATCAAGCGAATTTACTGATTGCGCTTAGTACCGAATTATTCAAACCACATTTACGCTTGATTGCTCGCGCTGAAAGTCCAGAAATTGTTAGCTCCATTAGCTCTTTTGGGGGCAATGAAGTGATTAGTCCGTTTGAGCTGTTTGCTGAGCGCTTAGAGCTGGTTTTGACTAAACCGAGTCATTATTTGCTGAGTGAGTGGCTGACTGGCATCCCCAATCAGCCTTTGCTTGATCCTAGTTTTCCCAAAGCAGGGACTTGGATTTTAATTGGCTATGGTCGTTTCGGGCGAGCTGTTTATCGACGTTTACATGCAGCAGGCATCCCTATTCAAGTGATTGATGTGCATGCAGAACTTGAAGATACGCCAAGTAATAGTTTAATCGGTTATCAGGCGAATATTGAGTCACTCCAACTGGCTGGCATTAGCTCAGCTGTGGGGCTAATTGCTGCGACTAGTGATGATGCCACTAATCTATCTATATTAATGACTGCACGTGAGCTTAATCCCCATTTGTTCATGGTGGCGCGGCAAAATCAACAAGATAATTCGCCTATTTTTGAGCGTGCACGTTTTCAACTCACGATGAATCGTGGGAATGTGCTTGCGCAAAAAGTCTTTAGCTTGTTACGGACGCCGTTAACTCGTGATTTTCTAAGGCTCGCTCAAAATGAAGATAAAGTTTGGGTTGACCAATTGCTGAGTCGGATTATTGGTATCACTCAGGATAAACTGCCTTATTTATGGGAAACTAAACTGACGCCGCGTTATTCACCCGCTTTATATAGTGCTTGTGCTGCAGGTGAGCGTGTAGCGCTTAAGTATGTGATTGCATCTCCTTCACAGCGCAAGCAAACACTGCCGATTATTCCCTTGTTATTGAAAAGGGTCGATACTCTACTGTTGATACCTGACGGGGAAACTTTGTTGCAGCCCGGTGATCGTATCCTCATGTGTGCACCGTATGAAGCCTATGAACAGATGCAATGGGCTACACAGAATCAAAAAGTACTGCACTATTTGCTGACGGGTGAGGAATGGGTCAGTAGTCGGTTATTACGGCGCTTATTGTCGAATCACTAAAGTTAATTGCTAAATTGATAACTAAATTTCAAAAGGTCTTGCTAGGCAATAGTAGGGAGCATTTTCATGTTTAAGTCTTTTTTCCCCAGCCCCAAATTATTTTTTTGGAGCTTCGCGCTGTGGTCGCTGGTCTGCGTACTTACTTGGTTTTTCTTTGGCGAGCAACTAGGTCAGCATTTAAGCTTCGGTGGTTTGTTTGGCTATGAGTATCTGATACCGCCACCTTCTGCTCCAGCAGTTGGTACAGAGGCTGTTGAGCCAGCTGTTAATCCGGGGGCGGATTTTTGGTTTTATCAATATATGTTTTATTGTTATGCCCTGTTTATTGGGGTATGGCTGTATTTCTCACCGCATAAATGGGCGCGTTGGTCGGTGTTGGGAACCGCACTAATTATCTTTGTGACTTGGTTTCAAGTGCATTTGGATGTCTTGATCAATGACTGGTTTGGTAGTTTCTATGATGCTATCCAACAAGCTTTAGCTAAACCCAATAGCATTACCGCCGAGGATTATTACGGACAATTGCTCACTTTCGGGCAGATTGCTTTGGTTGCAGTGACTTTATCTGTATTTACGCGCTTCTTTGTGAGTCATTGGATTTTTCGTTGGCGGACAGCCATGAATGATTATTATACCAGTCTGTGGGGACAAGTACGGCATATCGAAGGTGCTTCACAACGGGTACAAGAAGATACCATGCGCTTTTCAACCATTATGGAAAGCTTAGGCGTGAGTCTCGTGGATTCGGTCATGACTTTAATTGCATTCTTACCGATTCTTTGGGTTTTGTCTGTGCATATTAAGGCGCTGCCGGTAGTGGGAGAGCTTGCTCATGCTTTAGTCTGGGTTGCGCTGATTTGGTCAGTCTTTGGCACGGGCTTATTGGCTTTAGTCGGGATTCGCTTACCAGGTTTAGAGTTTAAAAATCAACGAGTAGAGGCCGCTTATCGTAAAGAGTTAGTCTATGGCGAAGATAATGCCCAGCGAGCTAGTCCGCCAGTCTTAAAAGATCTCTTTATAGATGTACGTAAAAACTATTTTCGTCTTTATTTCAATTATTTGTATTTCAATGTGGCACGTTATAGCTATCTGCAGGTAGGGGTGTTAGTCCCCTATATTGCTTTGGGGCCGACGATTATTGCCGGCGGATTCACTTTAGGCGTGATGCAACAAATCTTACGTGCTTTTGGGCGAGTTGAAAGCTCTTTTCAGTATTTAGTGAATTCATGGACAACTATTGTTGAGCTGATGTCGATCTACAAACGCTTGAAAGCCTTTGAATTAGCGATTGCTAATCAACCTTTACCGCGTATTGAGCAGACAGTTGAGTCAACGGTGGATGCTAAGGTGACTGATGCCATCGTACTTGAAAAACAAGACTAACAAACAGAGTCCTACAAAAATTGTGGGTAGGTGCTACAAAAAAGTATCAGCTTTACAGCAGCTTGTAGCTGCTGAGTTGCCTAGACTGAGTTATTTTTAGCGAAGACAGTTGATGTTTTGCTTTGGTAATTTTGTGTACTAAAGAAAAAAATTTGTAAACTACCCAGCCGGATAATTTTGCTTAAAGGTTACATATATTTCTTATGGGGTAGTCTTTTGTTCATTCCTCCTATATAGTTCTGCTGCAGTACACAAAACCTGAAAAAAAGGTTGTGTTGAGTAGTTACTAAGCAGTGCAATGCTGGAAAAGTTGTCAGGAGTCAGCAATGTTGCAAGCCTATTTGCCAGTATTTATTTTTCTTGCGGTTGGTATCGGCCTTGCCGTCGTTCTTCTGACTTTAGGCTTATTAGCCGGTCCGCGTCGCCCTGACCCCGCTAAAGATTCTCCCTTTGAATGTGGTTTCGCTGCTTTCGAAGATGCTCGTATCCGTTTCGATATTCGTTATTATCTAGTCGCTATCCTTTTTATTATCTTCGATTTAGAAATTGCCTATCTCTTCTCTTGGGCGATTGTGCTGGACAAAATAGGCATGGCGGGTTTATTGGCGATGTGCTTATTCTTGGGGATTTTAGGCATTGGTTTTATTTACGAGTGGAAAAAGGGGGCACTGGAATGGGAATAGAAGGCGTCCTCGACAAAGGTTTTGTCACGACTACAGCCGATAAGCTGATTAACTGGGCTAGAACGGGTTCAATGTGGCCGGTCACTTTTGGTTTAGCTTGTTGTGCAGTAGAAATGATGCAAGCTGGTGGTGACCGTTATGATCTCGACCGCTTCGGTGTTATGTTCCGCCCAAGCCCTCGACAATCCGATGTGATGATTGTTGCCGGTACGCTCACCAATAAAATGGCTCCTGCTTTACGTAAAGTCTATGACCAGATGGCTGAGCCTCGTTGGGTTATCTCTATGGGGTCTTGTGCTAATGGTGGCGGTTATTATCATGATTCTTATGCGGTGATGCGAGGTTGTGATCGAATTATACCAGTGGATATTTATGTTCCTGGTTGTCCACCCACGGCGGAAGCTTTGATTTACGGTATTTTGCAATTACAGAGCAAAATTCGTCGCACTAATACGATTGCACGGCAATTATCATGAGTTCAAAACTAGAAGAGCTACAGGCTTACTTAAATATTCATTTAGAAGGTAAATTTACCTCTAGCGTCTTAGCCTTGGGTGAGTTGAGCTTAGAAGTCCCTGTGCGTAGTTGGTTAGATGTCTGTAACTTTTTGCGCCATGACGAACAAACGCAATTTGAACAATTATCTGATCTCTGTGGTGTGGATTATTCCGCTTATGGTCAATCCGAGTGGGATACCCAAGCGAGTTCGACAGGATTTAGTCGTGCAGTTCAAGCGTTAAGTTCTGATCCGTTTGATTTTGATCAGGCTAAGGTTCAAAAGACTTCCCCTGAATCCGAAACCACTAAGCATTTTGCGGTGGTGATTCATCTTTTATCGCTGAAGCATAATAGACGTATTCGTTTGCGTACTTTTTGTGAAGACAATGCTTATCCGGTGGTGCCGTCTATTGTACGTATTTGGAGTTCAGCGAATTGGTATGAGCGTGAAGCTTTTGATTTAATGGGGATTATGTTTAATCATCATCCTGATTTGCGCCGTATTCTGACCGATTACGGGTTTATTGGGCATCCGCTACGTAAAGATTTTCCCTTGGCCGGACAAGTAGAAATGCGCTATGACCCTTTGCAACGGCGGGTGATTTATGAGCCGGTTTCTATCGTGACTCAGCCGAGTGTACCCCGTGTGATTCGTCAAGATCAGCCTTCTATTGCTTCGCAGGAGCGTAGTCACTAATGCCTGAAATTCGTAATTTTACACTGAACTTTGGTCCAGCTCATCCTGCTGCGCATGGTGTATTGCGTTTGGTATTAGAGATGGACGGTGAAATGATTGTTCGCGCTGATCCGCATATTGGTCTTTTGCATCGTGGTACTGAAAAGCTCGTAGAAAGCAAGCCCTACAATCAAAGTATTGGCTATATGGATCGTTTAGATTATGTATCCATGATGTGCAATGAGCACGGTTATGTGCTGGCGATTGAAAAGCTCTTAGGCATTGAAGTACCGATTCGCGCCCAGTATATCCGTGTCATGTTTGATGAAATTACTCGTATTCTCAATCATTTACTGTGGATTGCAGGCCATAGTCTCGATGTCGGCGCCATGACCATGTTTCTTTATGCTTTCCGTGAGCGTGAGGATTTAATGGATGCCTATGAAGCCGTATCGGGTGCACGTTTACATGCGACTTATTATCGTCCGGGGGGCGTGAATCGTGATCTTCCGGCGAGTATGCCGCAATATGAAAAAACGCAATGGCGTGATGAGGCCGAGGTCAAACGCCAAAATGCAAATCGTCAAGGCTCGTTACTCGATTTTATCGAGGATTTCACTGAGCGCTTTCCTAGCAAAGTCGATGAGTATGAAACCCTACTCACCGATAATCGGATTTGGAAACAGCGTTTGGTGGATGTAGGCATCGTTTCCCCTGAACGTGCATTGCAAATGGGCTTCACAGGCCCCATGCTGCGTGGCTCAGGGGTTGCATGGGATTTGCGCAAGAAGCAGCCTTACGAAGTCTATTCACAATTGGATTTTGATATTCCAGTTGGCACCAATGGGGATTGCTATGATCGTTATTTGGTGCGGATGGCTGAGCTGCGTCAATCGAATCGCCTGATTAAGCAGTGTATTGATTGGCTGCGACATCATCCAGGCCCTGTCCGCTCTGATGATCATAAGGTGACACCACCTAAACGAGCGGAAATGAAGCAGGATATGGAAGCTTTGATTCATCATTTTAAATTGATGACAGAAGGCTATTGCTTACCAGTGGGTGAGGCTTATGCAGCGGTTGAGCATCCGAAGGGTGAATTTGCTTGCTACTTAATTTCAGATGGGGCGAATAAGCCCTATCGCTTAAAGATTCGCGCCCCTGGTTTTGCGCATTTATCCGGTATGAATGAAATGGCGCGTGGACATATGTTATCGGATGTGGTGGCGATTATTGGCTCGCAAGATATCGTCTTCGGGGAGGTAGACCGTTAATGACGGCTGCAGAAACTTCAGATAAAACCGCAATTTTATCGGCTCACGAACGAGCTGAAATTGATGGATGGTTAGCACGTTATCCAGCGGATCAACGTCAATCTGCATTATTAGGCGCGCTTCGTGCGGTGATGCATGAAGATCATTATTTATCCGTACCCAAGATGGATGCGGTTGCTGCTTATTTAGGTTTGCCCGCCATTGCTGTGTATGAGGTGGCGAGCTTTTATTCGATGTATGAGACGAATGAAGCGGCCGCTGCCCGCCATAGTATTTCGGTGTGTACCAATATCTCCTGCATGTTGAATGGAGCTGATGATATTTTGGCTCATATCGAGAAAAAGCTCG
>JBJOOT010000174.1:0-7362 GCA_046051185.1 Pseudomonadota bacterium
GTGATCTGGGTCTGGAATGGTCAGCTCTAAGGGGTCGCTAAAAACAGTAATAGCCTCAGTAAAACTTACACCATGCTTCTGTTCATTGATACTTGCTTTTTTATCATCCCATTCAAAGCTCATGGCTTACCCCTTGCCCGCTTTGGCTAGCTCTTCTCTGATTACTTCAAGCGCAATCTGGCGTACTTGTTCAGCACTTAGTACCTGTCCTGACTGTGAGATTTCATCATCCTTTAACAAGGTTTCTTCAAGGCGGATAACTATTTCAGCATTCAAAGAACGCCCATTAGCTTTGGCAATGGCTTCAAGCTTTGAGCGTGTCTCAGGCTCAAGACGCAAGGGATAGGAGGCAGGTCGGTTATCTTGGTTCATTCAATAATAATATCAATATGGTTCATTATGAACTATTAAATCAATATAAATCCAATTGATTCATTTGTGAATCTGGGTTAATTTTGAATCCTATTAAATCAAAAGGATTTATAAATGAAAATAGAAGAAAAGCGAATATGTTCATACCCACTTAGATTGGATGCTGAATTGTCTTTATGGGTAAAGGCCAGAGCAAAAGCAGAAGATAGGTCATTCAACGCAGAACTAAACCGCATCATTCGGAAAGCAAAGGAGGCCGAAGAACAGAGGCCCAGTGAAGGCGCATAAACGAAAAAGGCCGACCCGAAAGTCGACCCTTTAAGGGCTGTTTAGGTATCTCACCCCCTAAACAACCTTGCTAAATACCATTAAACCATTAATTTGAAAGGAACTAGCCAATGAATGCTAACACAAACAAAACCCAAACTTCACCTGACCTCATAGACAAAGCTGAGGAGATAGGCACTACCTTAGAACAGGCCGAATGTGCCCTTAACCTGCTATTTAATGAGTATCAATCCTCTCCACATCTTCCGGTCTTCATGGTGATTAATGACCTGATTGTTAAAGCCAAGCAACAAAACAGCGAATTGCTGAGGGATTTATCTAAAAAGCACGTACCGCCTGCATTTCCAATCATCCATGATTCATTGAGCGACCTTGTAACAGGTGATATTCGCACGGAAGCCTTTGAACTAGTGGCAATTGTTAAAGCCATTTACTTATGGGCAATGGATCAGGGAGCTACAGCCTGTCAGATGGCCTCTTGTGACTTAGATTCGGGCGATATGGTGAGTTTATCGGATCTAGCACGCAGTAAAGCACAACGCATCGTGGACTTAACAAGCGATTTTGAAGGGGGCGTTTGTCCAGTGGAGGTGCAAGCATGAATCGCAGCACCATCTACACTACTGACCGCCCCTTAAAGTCCGTTCAGACGCGCCCAATGACAGCGGTATTAGGCACTCCCAACCCCCGTATCAGTAATACGGGGGGTAATACGGGGGGTTATGAAGAATCAGAGAAAATCAATAAGTTAGAGAAATCCTCTTTTAATAATCAAGAGAGCATTACCGCTCTTGACTGGTTACGCTTAACCACGAATGACCTGAAAAACTATCGTGACACGATGTCAGATTTGACCACCCATCCAGAACGGGGCGTGATAGCGCAAGATGACAAATGTACTGGCATCTTAGAAGAAGCGGGAATGAAAGTGCATTGGACAGAGAAAGGCTTGCACGGTTATGACCACTCGGCCTCGATTAAAATCTGGAAGGACAATGATTATTTAACCGTGGGCAATATCGCCTATTCCGAGGGAGGCCAAAACAAAGGCGGTTTATTTGAATTAACGGGGGTCGGCTGCAAGGTCTTACAGCTTGAATACCCACAACTTTGGTTAGAGCTCTACCACGTTCTGATGTTGTCCGACTGGCGTATCAGTCGCGTAGACATTGCCCTCGACCTTAGTGGAGACTATGCCCAAGACAAGGGGTATACCGTGCCCCTGCTGTTCAAACAGGCTAAGAATGAAGGCTGGTTCAAGTCCGATGCACAGCGTAACCCATTGATGAAACAAACCTTCACGACCGCTGGTGATTGGTCAGATTTAGCCTGTGGGAATATTAGTTCAGAAGCTTACGATCCTATCAAAGATTGTCCGGCTGGACTCACTGCCTATATTGGCAACCGCAAAAGTTCAGATGACTTCTTCCGAGTATATGAAAAAGGTAAACAGCTCTTGGGCGCGATGGCAGAGCCGGAATCTATCGATCGCGGATGGATTCGGATTGAACACGAAATGAGCCGCAAAGCTAGTGGGCGCAAGATTCCGCTCGATGTGATGTTAAGACCCGATGAATACTTCTGTGCGGGCCGCTCTAAGGTGCGCTGCATCATGGAGCAGCTTCGAGCGCATCGAGACTTACAAGCGATTCAAAGCTGGCAACGTGCGCAATTCAAACGCGAAAAGGGGTTGCTCCTATCAAAAAAGGTTCATTGGGCTAAGCATACCTATGGGCGCTTACTGAGAACCCTGCAGGACAAGGGCTTCAGTGATTCCGAGATTATCGACAAGCTATCCCGTACCAGCGGCTTGAAAGAATTTGTCTTTGACCTTGTGGAAGACGCGACACCCGCAGAAATAATGCTGAGGGAGGCCGCTTAATGAGTGAATTTAACGACTCCACATCCTCTACCCAAAATTATGGCTATGAACTACTCGCGTTTACTACCGCCCTACTTCTAGTCGTATTCATTGGGCTATTGCCGACCCTTGCCAGTGCCAACTTAAAGCAATTGCCATTTTGTTTAATCGGCCTTGCCTTCGTGCTGGGGGCATTACTGGCCTATCAGCACCAGCATCATGGGCGCTTTTGGGCGTTCATTGTCGCGGCGGTTTTAATTGTTTTAGGGTTTTAAGGGATATCACTATGAATGCTTTGGTCAGTTACCAACACGGTGCACAGCACCACGCGAAAGCGGTGCACTATTCCCGCTACTACACCTTAGAGCAGCTCAAGCAGTTCTACAGCACTGCAAGCTTAGGCTTTATCTGTGCCAGCTTCGCCAGTTGGGCGCTCATGTCCTTTTTTATAGGTCAGTTCTTCGCGGGTGCTGAGTTTGAAACCATGCACGAATGGCGTGCTATCCAGTTCGTTTATGCAGCGATGGGCATAGCACTAGCAACAGCTATTACTATCGCCGAAGCTGTCTTGTTCAATTCAGGCCGTGCACGTGAATATCTCTTAGTGATGGGCTTTTCCGTCGGCTTTTCGATCTTTGCAGAATCCGCAGCCACCATGCAGCGGGAACAAAGTACCGTCGCGTTCAAGTCGACACAATCCGAAGTTTACCGAGCCACGATTCGGGCTGTTGATGTATTGGCAGCGAATAGCACCCTATCCCCTGTTCAAATTAAATTAAGCCAGTTACAGGCTGCTTATGTTGAGGCTAAGCAGTTAGGTAATAAAGGGGCTATGGAAGCACTCCAAGGAAGAATCTTACGTTTAGAACAGCAAGCGGAACTAGAGCAAGCGAATAAAGTGAATGCGTTACAAACTACAATTACCCAAGCCAAAGCACTCGAATATGATGAAACCAATCATCAGGCGATGATTCGATTCTTAGCTGAGGTATTGGGCTTCAGTCACGTGGTGAGTTCTGCCCTACTCGCGTTTTTCCTCATCCTCACGTTCAAGATTTGCTTTCATTATTTGGGTGCCATGCGCCAATTGAATGAACGCGCTATCTCCATTAATACCGGAAAAATTAGTGCGCGTATTGAGCCATTTAGAATTTCTAACACTGTCCAGACAGCCGAAAACAGTCAAAATACAGCGAATGCCATGCCCTATGTAAATCAATCACTTAGCACTGTACCGGCTGTACATGTACAGCTAGAAAGCAGCTTAGTAGCGTTATTCAAACAGCATTTGGCACAGGGGCAGGTAGGTATCTCATTTAGAGACTTAAAATCATGGGTTGCCAAGTACAGTGATGAAAAAACTGCGCTGTATGATTTGCAGGAAGTGGCCGATAGTTTATTGCATGAGGCTGCTAAGGATGGTTTGCTAACTGAGAATCCAGAGTATGAAAAGGGCAATCGAAAGCCTAAATATTTGAAAATAAATTAGCCATTAATAGGGAAGGGTAGTGCTGAGGATTTAAACCTTTCACCGTCAAGGCTGGCACTGCTGAACGCTAACCTTGATGTTTAAAGGGGGTAATTCAGGCCGCGCTAGCCACGGTTAAACAGATTTAAAGCAGCAGAGACACCGAAGGGGAGCCTTGTAGCCACTGAACCCCACTAGCGACTAGCAGGAGCTTACAGAGGAATATATTCACGGCAAACTAACCAAACAACGCTCAGCCAAGATGCTTGACCGCATACAGTGCGGGAAAGCGTCTGCAAGCTAAAAAGCGATTAACTAGAATCAACACTGAGCTACATTTAAGCCACTTTGTTCATTCCTAATCAATCCCAGCCACTCAATCAGTGGACTCCCTAGTGGACTCCGAAACGGCCTTTTAGGCTTTTTACCTAAAATTTCAGAGTACCCACAAAAGCAAAAAGCCCTGTAAACTATTCATTTACAAGGCTTTAAAGGTGGTGGGTCGTATGCGATTCGAACGCATGACCACCTGATTAAAAGTCAGATGCTCTACCGGCTGAGCTAACGACCCGTCGAGGCGTGCATTCTACACAATCACCCATACGTTTCAAGCATTTTTTTAACTGAACCGCTAATTAATCTAATTTTCGCTCTAAACGCTGCGTTTATCCTAAGCAAGTCGGCTAGATTATACCTCTAAAACGGCCTCATTCTGTAAGCAGTGAATGATTTTTGCCACCGGCACATCTTCTGGAGATTCTTGCATCGTCACCCAAACTTGTTTTAAATGCCCCAAACTAGCCTCTTGCAAGCTTTGTAATGCAGCGAATGTACGTTCACTATCAAAAAAAGCAAAAGGTTCGTCTAAGAAAATGAACTGGCTTTGTGTGTCATTGGTTTCAACTAAGGAATTACCTAAAGCCATCCGCATGGCAAGACTAATTTGGCGCTGAGTCCCTAAAGAAATTTCATCAAAATCAAGATAATCGCCCTTTTCATCGGAGAGTACCCGTAAAGCAAAGTCATTATTGATTTCTAGACTATTGTAATGGCTTTGAGTAAAGTCAGATAACAAGCCTTGGCAACGCTGTTGCACAATTTGGTTGAAGCGGGCGATAGAAAACTGCGAGGCCTGACGGAGTAACTCAGTTGCCTTAGCTTTAACTTTCAGATCATGCTGGTAAGTCGCTAATTGTGAACTCTGCTCAGTCACCTCTCGATTCAAGGCCATAAACTGATCGACTAAGCCACGCTCTTTCAGCACATCTTCATCTAAACGATTCATGCATTGCCCAAAAAAGCGCCCTTTTTGCTTTAAGTCTTCACTAATTGCTTGGCTAGTATAACGCACCTGATCGGGTAATACGGAGTAATCACGCACCTGTTTAGGCAACTCAGCAGATAAAGATAAATCCCCTGCTAATTGTGTCAACTCAGGAGCTTGTGACCATAAATGACGTTCTTCTAAATAAGAACTAGGCTGCTTACCTAAGAGAGTATCGAGTGGAGTATTCGCCTGTTCCCAGCCCGCTTGTAAGGTGTGGCTAAATCCTTGAGCCTGCTCACGCAAAGGTTGTAAACGATAACGCTCGACATACCAACCACACAATAAAATCAAGCTAGTCACAATCGCTAGTCCTACCCCCCATCCATAGCAGTAAACGTGAAAACGTGCAAACAATGGCTCATAACTAAATTCAGGACGACTCACTCCCTCTAACCATTGTGGAGTAAGGGTTAATAAGCCCCAAACTGCCAGCACGAGCAATAAACCCATAATACCTAAGACACTCCAGCGTCCTAGCCAACGGCTCTTTTTTCGATAACGCTGATAGGCTTGATAATCATCTAAATAGCGTTCACTCCCTGTCGGTAGCGCACTGACTAAAGCTTGGCTTTGTTGTTGCCGATCCTCTAAAACCTCACGTACTTCTAATAAATCCGGTAAACGCTGATGATCCAGCATCACGGTCGCTTGTGCGGCTTGAGTCGCTTTATAATCGGTTTCCAGTTTAGCCAAGGCTTCTTGTGTCGTTTGCTGCTCGTGTTGTAATTGTTCATCTAACTGAGCATAGGCTTTAATTCCAGCCATCTGATACAAATTTTTGGTATCCGTTTCGCGCTCGGAACTCAGCTGCTGACTCCAATAAAAAATTCGGCTAAAGGTTGAATAATTAAAATCGACCAACCGAGTCAAGAATTGCTCAACAGGCAGGACACCCTCCGCTAATACCTGTTGTTGCTCATCCAAGAGTACAGCCTGTTGCTGGCCTTGTTTATCCACTTTTCGCTTGAGGCGATAGAATTTGCCGGTATGCGTAAAACCTAATTCAACGCTCGCCTGATCCGCTCCCCAATGAATCAGTTTATAAGTACGCTCCGTCGTGAGATTATCAGTACGCCCAAATAGAGCAAAACTCAGTACCTCACCAATACTACTTTTACCTGACTCATTACCGCCTGTTACTAAGATCAAACCTAATTGTGGCAAATCCTTTAAATGCAGACGCTCATATTTACGGAAGTTTTCCGCAACTACTTCCGTAATAATCATCCTTGTTCTCCTGGTCTTGCGGCTTGTTGTTCTAGGCGCTCTAGCACCCATTGAGCCGCCTCTTGATAAAGCGCTGCATCGAAATCTGCTTGACTAGATACTGCTGCAAAATTTTGCTGACAAAACTCAGCAAACTGACGCGCAGCTGTAGTTTTTAGCTGCGTAATAGGAAGCCATTCGGCTCGTACAGGTTCAGATGACACTCTTTACCTCCGTGTTAGATTTAGGTGTGTTTAACTATAATGCAAAACTGTAAAAAAAGATGGTTTCACCCCTGAGCTAGTTAATAGGGCGTGACTGACAACTCATCAGTTAAATAAGTCGCTTTGGCGGTGAAATACGTTTAAAACCTGACAGTTTTGCCTAAATGACTAAGATAACGGCTCTTCCATAGACAAAAGGATGTGTCATGATGGCTAGAATTTTAGTACTGGATCTTAACCCAAAACCGATTTATCCCGACTTATCTATTGCTTATTTAGTTACGCCTTTGCGAGCCGCTGGTTTTCAAGTAGATCTGCAAATGCTGGCTGGCAATAGCCCAGTCAATGCAGTTACTCACCCCACTGTTCAAGCTCAAACCCATCAAGCACCATTAAATCTTGACTTGAATTTAACAAAGCTCCAAGCCTATTTAGAGCATCAGCAACCGGCACTTGTTTTAATTCCTAATTTTTTAAATCACTATGCTGTAATACAATTATTGGCTAAATATGCACAACAATTGCAATTACCTTTAATCCTAGGCGGTGGTTGTTTCAATATCGCTAGTCTTGAAGACTTACCTTTATGGTTAAATATTCAAGGTGTGAGTGCAGT
>JBJOOT010000175.1:0-7315 GCA_046051185.1 Pseudomonadota bacterium
GGACGTTTCACAGCCGATCAAGCCAGCGATGTGATGACCTTTACACGTGGCGCTCTTGCAGACATTTGGGTAGCTACTGATTTACAATAGGCATTTAGAAGCGGCGACTCTAAAGAAGTAGGAGTCGCCATTTTTTCATTACTTCGGCTGATATTCCAAAGTCAGCATTCCATTCACGCCGGGCTGATTGTAACCTTGACGAAGCTCATAATCTTTATCTAAGACATTGGCTAGCTTTGCACTGACGGCTAAATCACGATTAATCGCATATTTTGCACGCAAATCTAAAGTCCCAAATCCCGCTAAGGGTTGAAGGTTAGAGGCATCATTATAACGGCGGCCTTCAGCATGAATCGCAGCCCCTACCGATACCCGCCCCCATTGGCGCTCTGCATCTAGATTAAGAATTTGCTTAGAACGGTTAATCAATAAATTACCGGCTTGCTCGCCATTGGCTACTTCTGGTTTTTGAAAAGTGGCATTACCTGAAACTTGCCAATCGCCGAAACGCTGGGCTGTAGAGAGCTCTACGCCCGTAATTTTAGCAGCCGCAACATTCATCGGCTTCCACACCCCTCCGCCCGTATCTTGCCATTGGATCAAATCATCGACCTTATTTTGGAAGGCCGAAATTGCCCATTCACCGCTGGCTAAACGCCCTGCGACCCCGAACTCTAGGTTTTTACTATTTTCTGGTTTCAGGTCTGCATTGCCACTGAAAGGATAATAGAGATCATTAAAGGTCGGTGCTTTAAAGGCTGTACCATAAGAGGCCGTTGCCCGTAAACGCTCAGAAAACTCATGTGCAAACGCGATCCCGCCGGTAGCCTTTTTGCCAAACTGTTCGTTATCATCTTGGCGAGCGGAAATATCGAATTTATTATTAGCTGCTGATAGCTGATAACTCGCAAATAACCCCGTATTTTTGCGAGAAGTCACTGCATAATCGGTAGTGCCACTGACTTTATCGTTCATTTGATCTAAGCCCGCCGTTAAACTACCGGCTGCTCCCAATTGCATATCCGCTTGCAGCGTGGCACTCGTACGTTTGGTTTGGAAACGATCTTGGAAAACACCATCTTTATAACTGTCTTGCTTATCCAAAGAATGCCCTAGTTGCGCAGTGACTGTTGTGCTTGCACCAATGGGCGCACTGAATTTGCCCTGCGTGACTTGCTGCTTAAAGTGATTTTCGTTTTGATACTGGCCATCAAATTCGCTTTCACCTTGAGCTTGCATCACGCCAGCTTCAGCACTCATGCCATTTTCAAAGCGATTACCCGCACGCAGAGAAAAGCTATTATTTTTATAGCCGTCTTTATCAGTTTCATAGACTTTGCCAGTGGAATAGTCGGGCAAGTACACGGTGTAAAAATCCTGTGCATTAATCCCATCCGTGCGCTCGGTGGCAGCATTCAGATTAAACCAAGCCCCCTCCCCTGAACCACCGCCAATGCCTGCACTCGCTTTAGCGGTATTAAAGCTGCCATAAGAGGCGGATGCCTGTGGTTGAATCCCTTTGCTGCCACTGCCTTTACGGGTAAAGATTTGGATAACACCGCCAATCGCCTCTGAACCATACAGACTAGAACGCGGCCCCCGCACGATTTCAATGCGCTCGACTTGAGCTAAGGGGAATAATTCAAGGGGTGTCGTGCCTAAGGTCGCTGAGCCTGCTTTCACGCCATCGATCAGCACTAATACATGATTCGCATTCGTACCGCGCAAATGTATAGCAGTCTGCTTCCCCATATACCCGCTGCTAGTCAGCGATACACCGGGGGTTTGCGCTATGACCTCAGCGATGGTACTCGCTTGAGTTTGTTCAATTTCTTTGCGGGTAATTACCGTGACAGGGGCTAGTGTCTCATCCGCCGTTTGCGCCTTGCGACCTGCGGTAATGATAATTTCAATTTCATTATTGGCTGGCTCAGCCCAAGCTAAAGAAGGGGTCAATACCGTAGCGAGGCTTAGACCTGCCAAGCTTACATAAAGAGAGGTTTTCATGGTTAGCATTCCTGCTGACTGCGCCCACCGCGCAGCTGATTGGAAAACATGACATTTTAATGCCACAACATAAGTTAGGCCGGTATCCGGGCTTGTAAGTGACTAAAAGTCGGAAGCTGCAACCTTCCCATGTCTGCAAAACACAGTGGTTTAAAGCAGCCTGAACTTACTAACCGTTGCGGGGGCAGCGCTGGCTTATCCACCAGCTTCCCGTTTAACACTTCGAAAAATGCACCTAAGCGCGCTGGACGTTACGTGATTGCAGGCACGCTGTCAAACCCATAACCCGATGCAGCTTGAGTGTTTGCGCTTAATTTTTATGCTTAATGATCGGTAATGCTTAAATGGGAGTTGCTCAGATGAATCACATTTGAACCGTTCGAGTGATCTATGGTCAAATCTTTTAGTTAAAAACGATTAAAAATATAGGATGTCTAGCATGTTGCAACCTACCCCTATTGTATTAGTGCTGGCTAGCGTATTAAGCCTCACAAGCCTCCAAGCTGAAGCTGCCTTAAATGCCTTTCAAGCCACCTATAGCGTTGCTAATTCAGGCTTGACGGTGGGTGAAACTAACAGCAGCTTAAGTTACAACGGTACAAACTATACGTTTCAAAAAACCACTAAAGCGAATGGAGTCGCTGCCTTAATTAGCGGCGATTCCTTAATAGAGCGCAGTATGGGCTTAAAACAAGATGATAAACTACAAACCCAGCAATACTTGTATCAACATAAAAGTCGACGTAAAGCCAAATTAGATCAATATCAGTTTATTAGCGACACCGAAATCCAAGGTAAGCTTGATCAAACAGCGTATACGCTGAACGTCCCTAAAGGCACGATTGATCCAGCACTCATTGAACTGCGTCTGATGGAAGATGTCGCGGCGAATCGCCCCTTGAACTACTCGATAACCGAGCGCGGCAAACTAAAAACCTATCAATTTCAGCGCTTAGGTAAAGAAACAATTACCACGCCGCTTGGAAAGTATACTTGCGAAAAAGTACAGATGACTCGTGATAATGGTGAGCGTCAAACCACCTTATGGCTAGCACCTGAGCTAGCCTATCTAGCGGCGCAAATTCAACATAATGAAAAGGGCAATATTACTCAAGCTCAGCTCACGAAATACCAAGCCCAATAGACAATAGAGCGACACCCAAGCAAAGCTATCCAAGCAAATCGCCACAGCAGTGGCGATTCTAATCTAGTCTAAATACTTAACAGGAAGGCTTGGATTAAGCCGCAAGCTTAGTAATCATCCCCGCGCCTACGGTATTATTCGTACTTTCATCAATGATAATAAAAGCACCCGTACCACGATTATCAGCATATGGGTCTGTCAATAAAGGCTGCGCCAATTTAAAGCTCACTTGCGCAATATCATTCATCTGCAAGCGCTCGGCTGCTTGGCGCTCTAGGGTATTAATATCCACCCGCCATTCAATCGCTGCGACTTTTGCTTTAGTTTCGCGGGTAGTATGGCGAATTAAATAAGTCCGCGCCCGATCTAAGGGAGTTTCAGCTAACCAACAAACAGTCGCCGCAACTTGCTTAGTTTGAGTCGGTAAGGCATCGGTTTTTACGATCATATCACCGCGAGAAATATCAATTTCATCAGTCAGCAATAAAGTAACAGATTGCTCAGTGATTGCCTCACGTAAAGGTTCACCGCCTAATTCAATCGCCTTTACCATACTGGTGCGGCCTGATGGTAATATCGTAACGGCATCACCCACTTTAATACTGCCTGACTCGACACGCCCCATGAAACCACGATAATCATGTAATTCTGGATTGCTCGAATCCTGCGGGCGACAGACATATTGCACAGGGAAACGGAACGGCTCATCGTGCTCGGTATGCGCAGCCGGAGCAGACTCCAGAATCTCCATTAAGGTATCACCGTCATACCAAGACAGATTTTCACCCCGCTCCACCACCATATCACCCTTCAAGGCTGAGAGTGGAATGAAGCGAACATCTTGAATGCCTAATTGCTTAGCAAACGCTAAATAATCCGCTTTAATGGCCTCAAAACGCGCTTGGCTATAATCTACCAAGTCCATTTTATTGACCGCCACCACCAAATGTGGAATCCCGACCAAATGCGCTAAATAAGAATGCCGCCGAGTTTGAGGTTGTACCCCTTTGCGGGCATCAATCAAGATAATCGCCAGATTTGCGGTGGAAGCGGCTGTCACCATATTGCGGGTATACTGCTCATGCCCTGGCGCATCGGCAATAATGAATTTGCGAGTACCCGTCGAGAAATAACGATAAGCCACATCAATGGTAATACCCTGCTCACGCTCAGCTTGTAAACCATCGGTTAGCAGTGATAAATCCACTTCCTGCATACCGCGCTTGAGTGAGGTCTTTTCAATCGCACTCAAGGTATCCGCAAGAATCGCTTTAGAATCAAATAATAAGCGCCCAATCAAGGTACTTTTGCCATCATCCACGCTGCCACAAGTCAAGAAACGCAGCAAGCCGTGATCTTCAATCAATTGCATTTAGAAGTACCCCTCTTTCTTGCGTTGTTCCATTGCGGCTTCACTGGCTTGGTCATCTAAACGAGTAGCACCGCGCTCAGTGATCGTTGTAGTCGCCGTTTCAGCAATAATCTTTTCGACGCTATCGGCATCGGACTCCACAGGTGCAGTACAGGTAATATCCCCGACCGTGCGGAAACGCACTTGCAAATCAACAATGGCTTCACCTGCTTTCGCTGGAGTCAATTCAGTCACAGGTACAATCGAACCTTGACGACGCACGATGGGGCGTTGATGCGCAAAATAAATACTTGGTAATTCTAAGCCTTCACGTTGGATATATTGCCAGACATCTAATTCAGTCCAGTTAGAAATCGGGAAGGCACGAATATTTTCCCCTTTATGAGCACGGGCATTGTATAAATCCCATAACTCAGGGCGTTGGTTTTTCGGATCCCACTGACCGAACTCATCACGGAAACTCATGATGCGCTCTTTAGCGCGTGCTTTTTCTTCATCACGCCGTGCACCGCCGATGCAAGCATCAAAACCAAACTCTTCAATCGCCTCTAATAAAGTCACCGATTGATGTTTATTGCGGGATTCGTTTTCATGCTTGAGGACCACTGTACCACGCTGCATTGAATCCTCAACCGAGCGCACGATTAAGCGCTCACCTAATTCTGCTGCCCGCTTATCACGAAAGTCCGTCACTTCTTTATAATTGTGACCCGTATCAATATGCATTAAGGGGAAAGGGAAGCGCCCTGGGCGGAACGCTTTCTCAGCAATCCGTAGCATACAGATTGAATCTTTACCACCGGAGAACAACAAGACAGGGTTAGAACATTGCCCAGCGACCTCACGCATAATATGAATTGCCTCTGCTTCTAACCAATCGAGATGCGGTAAGGTTTTTAATTGTGTCTGTTGTCGATTGAACAGCATCATGCTAATCCTTCAAAACTTCTGAATGCGGTCTAGTATCCGCGATCTTTTAAAGCGAAAAAAGTGATATATTCCGATATGAAAATCTCTAAAAAAGATATTCATTCTAGTGGCTATAGCCTACTCCTTTTCCCATTTTGTTGCTATGCACAATAGACTGAGAAGCCAGTAGGCTTAAGCTGATTTTTAGATATTCTAAGCTAACCAGCGGCCTGCCGTGGACGTTTTAAATCAAGACTATCGCCATCTTTCACCGCGATTACTTCAGGGAAAATCGGACGAGCCTCACCCACAAAATCACCTTGATCGGCATAACGCTGGGAAAAATGCGTGAGAATTAAACGTTTGGCTTGCGCTTGTTTAGCAATCATTGCGGCTTGAGCGGCCGTTAAATGCCCATGAGCTTGAGCTTCAGCTGTATGCATATTTAAGAAGGTTGACTCTGCAACTAAAGTATCCACTTCATGGGCTAAGCTCACTGCATTTGGGCAATAACGAGTATCCATGACAAAGGCAAAACTCTGCCCACGCTTCAAGACACTCACCTCAGCTAAGTGTACGATTTGATCCGCTATACGGATCTGCCCTTGCGCTAAAAGCTGCTTAGTTAAAGCCCCGCGAATCCCGCAGGCCGTTAACTTCTCAGCTAGCAAGGTATAAGTATCCACATTTTGAATCCGATACCCCCAAGACTCGACCGTATGATCGAGTGGAGCCGCTGAAAGAGTCAGTTGTTCATCCTGATAAATGATGCCGGCTTCAGCAATCGGGCAAATTTCAATCGTTGCCGTATTATAGTAAATCGAAGCCTGTTGCAGATTATGGAAATATTGCAAGCCGGAAGCCGGAAAATAGACCTTGACCGGATGTGGCACTTTATCCAATGAAATCCGCTGCAAGACTCCGGGCAAACCTAAACAGTGATCACCATGAAAATGCGTAATCAGAATTTGAGTAATCTCGCTGGCTGAAATACCCGCATAGAGCATTTGCCGCTGTGTCCCCTCACCGGGGTCAAATAAAAAGCCCTCTTGACCCCACCTTAAAAAATAACCATTGTGATTGCGTGTTTTGGTCGGGACTTGGCTCGCTGTACCTAAAGCAAAAAATTGATATTGTGACATGATTGATTATTCTTTATAAATACTGCGCATAATCAGCAATCTTTTGCTGTAAGCGGGTGGCTAAGAGCGTATGCGCTGGATGCAAATGATCATAAATCACTTGTGCTTCAGCACGATAAGCAAGCTTGCGTTCCTTGCTCCAATGAGCAGGAGGCGTTGACAAATTATTAATGCGATCCGCTAATTTCACCGCCCACACTTCTTGAGGCTGCTGTTGAATACGCTTTAAAGAATCCAGCATTTGCTCAGTACGCGGTAAGTCGGGATTTTTACTTAAAGCGGCGACCCCATCCGCTATTTTTACCCCAAATTCACCAGCCAACTCCGCATAAGTACGCGGCGTGTCTTCAAGGACATCATGCAGCAAAGCACATTGCAGCGCATAATCAAACGCTAAACCTTGACGATCCGCCACCAGACCATGCGTCAGCTCCATCGCCACTGCCCCAACATGCGTCAAATAATCCATCCGCAAGCCTTCAACGGGCGTTGAATATGTCTGTCCGTGATGCGCGATAGCCGCATATTCCCAAGCTTTTATAAAAACATCGGGTGACCATAAATTTGGCATAGTGCCCCCTTAACAATATTACTGATCAGTTCTTGATTGGGCTGAGCACGCTCAACCCTTGTACTTAAAAATAGTATACCCGACACACTAAAGCGCGCATGGATACGCAGATATGATCGGTAGCAACTTAATATTTCAAACTGATCTGACCTAGAGTAGAGTGGAAGAAT
>JBJOOT010000176.1:0-7271 GCA_046051185.1 Pseudomonadota bacterium
AGGCATAGCCTTGCTCTATCTGGTAAACTTCCCTTAATTTATAGCGTCAAAAACCCTACGAACCCCAACCGAAAGGAATCTGACATGCGTTTGCAAACCTCACTGGGCGTGACTGCTTTGGTCAGCGCTTTATTCGCTAGCCCTGTTTATGCCACTAACTGTAGCATTTCTTATTATTGCTATCGCAGCATGACACCAGGCCCTGCCCCTGTGACCCCTGTTGCAACCAGCCGCCCTAATCCAAATGGAAGTACACGCCCTGCTAATCTGCAACAGCCTCGTCCTGTTAATGCTCAAGCTGTGCGTCCACCGATCAATCCAGCTCCGCCCCAAACCTCGCCTGCTCTAAGTACAGCAGCCCAGCGCTTAGCTGAACAGCAACGCGCCCAAACATTAGCGGATCAACGGCGTTTAGCTGCCTTACGGCAAAATCAAGCTAATAGTTCATCACAGGTCAGACCTGCTCCACCCCAAACACCAGCACGGGTGATCCCTGCCCCTCCACAAACACCAGCAAGGGCTAGCGCTCCTGCTAATTCCGCAGGCTTTCGCCCAGTGGATAATCAATCCTGTAATACCTTAGCTTTAAAAATTAAAGTCTTAGAAAGCCAAGCAACTAGCCAAGCACGTAATCAACAGCAGGCAAAAGCTCAAGAGTTATTTAAGATTGCTGAGGATTTACGTAAACAGGCTAAGACTAAAGCTTGTACGATTTAATTTAACCAGTTAATGATCACCACCACCTCTGATATGAATGATACGGAGGTGGTAGTCGACCTAGACTTAAGAAGCTGAATGTTTATCTTAAAACTTTAAGCAAAACTTAAGCTTTCCACGGATCAAAAAAAGCAGCTGTTGATGGTGGCCGCTCTGTTGTTCGTATTCCCTCTTGCGCTTGGGCTGCAGTTTTAGTGACTGGCTCAGGCTCTGTTGGATGGGTTTCTTGTTTAGAATCTTGTTTAGCTTCTAAAGCAGGCTCGGCATTAAAAACCTCAGGGCTAACAACAAGGCTCATTTGAGGAGGCCAATCTTCAGCTAAATGCTCGGTATAAACGGGTTTTAAAGCTTGCTCATTAGCTAATTGAAAATACTCTTGCTCATTAGCTGCTGTTAAATCAGCAAAATTAGGCAATTCCGGCTCAGGTACTTGTGCAAAGGGCAGCGGCGGCTGTGCTTGCTCAGGCTGCATACTCGGCAGATCTACAACCACAGTCTCGACTGTAGCTTGAGCTAGAGTAGTGGCTGGCGTAATCGCAGCTTGAGACTCAAGGTTTAGTGCTTCAGGTGTTTCCGTATTTAGCGTATTTACTTGAGTTAAGGCCACTGGCATTAAAGCTGTGCTAGTGCTAGTGAGTATCTTTGGTTCGCTTGCGGGCAGCCTTTGTAGTCTAGGTTCAGGTGTAAGTCCTTGTTTATTTTTAGTGCTTTGATCCTTTTCAGCTTCTAACTGCTCAGAGCCTAAAAAAACCCCGATGCCAAGCAAAAGAATACTGCCATACCAAAACCAAAAGCCTTGTCCAATTTGCAAAATCGGTAGATCCACTTCGCCTGTGGGTAGGGAGCTAAACCAAAATGCTTGTGTTGCGACCAAAACCCCCACTCCTGCGAAGGTTGCCCCCCACAAAGGCGAGCTGTGCATGAGCGCAATGCCAAGCAACATCAATAAATTCGCATACCAAGCAAATTGGAAAATAGCAAAGCCCATCCAGCCTGTTGCAAATACCCAATAGCCCTCTACCGCACCTTGACTCGTATAAAAAGCAGGAAACCAAAAAGCAGCGATCCATGCCAACCCCCCTGCAAATAAAGCTAACGCAGAAAGTGGCTCGCGTAGCGAACGACGTGCAGTGGGAGTAGCGATATCCATATTTCATACCTATGCGGGAGTGACACTCAAGCAGTAGATTATAGGCGTTTTCCTTATAAAAATGCGCCCTTTAACCTGATAAATACTGCCTTTTACCAAAGCACTTAAATAATGCATTAAACCGATCAAAAAAGTGCATGAAAATTATTAAGCACTAAAATAGTCCATTATTTCTTAGTATTTGCAGCCAAAATGCAGTATTTTCAAAAAATCCCTAGCTTTGTGCGTTTCAACACTAGTCAAGTCTGCTGTGCTGACTAAGATGGCTGCACTTTCTGCGCATCATTCAAGAGGTTATATCGCATGGAGCAATTAGTTCCCGCGCTAGATACGCTATTCGTATTAATTGGAGCTGTCATGGTTCTAGCCATGCATGCAGGTTTCGCTTTCCTTGAGGTAGGAACTGTTCGGCACAAAAACCAAGTCAATGCTTTAGTCAAAATTATCGCTGATTTTGCCGTTTCGACGATTGCCTACTTCTTCATTGGTTATTATGTCGCCTATCAAACGGGCTTTTTCCATAGTGCACACGAATTAGCCGCTAATAATGGCTTTGGTTTAGTGAAGTTTTTCTTCCTCTTGACCTTCGCCGCCGCGATCCCTGCGATTATTTCAGGGGGGATTGCTGAACGTGCCAAATTTTACCCGCAGCTAGCAGCGACTTTTATTTTAGTTGCCTTGGTTTATCCGTTCTTTGAAGGGATTGCTTGGAATGGTGCTTTTGGTATTCAGGCGGCATTTGAGTCCATGTTTGGGGCGAAGTTTCATGATTTTGCAGGCTCAGTGGTGGTACATGCAATGGGAGGCTGGATTGCTTTAGGCGCTGTGATTTTATTAGGTGCACGTTATGGCCGCTATAATAAACAAGGCAAACCGATGTCAGCCCATCCCCCGTCTAATATTCCCTTCCTTGCTTTAGGCGCTTGGACTTTAACCGTAGGCTGGTTTGGTTTTAATGTGATGTCTGCTCAAGCCGTGCAAGGGATTAGTGGTTTGGTGGCTATTAACTCTTTAATGGCAATGGTCGGTGGAATTCTAGCTGCGATTGTCTTAGGTAAAAACGACCCCGGCTTCGTCCATAACGGTCCTTTAGCGGGCTTGGTGGCCGTATGTGCAGGCTCTGATCTGATGCATCCTTTAGGGGCTTTACTCACTGGTATCATAGCAGCGGCCATTTTCGTTTGGGCGTTTACTGCGGCACAAAATAAATGGCGAATTGATGATGTACTCGGTGTATGGCCGCTGCATGGTTTATGTGGTGCTTGGGGGGGAATTGCTGCCGGAATCTTTGGCTTAGAGGCCTTAGGTGGTATGGGCGGTGTCAGTTTAATGAGTCAAATCGCTGGAACTTTATTGGGTATTGTGATTGCAACAACTGCAGGCTTTGCCGTTTATGGTGTTTTGAAGAAAACCGTCGGCTTACGTTTGACTCAAGAAGAAGAGTACAACGGTGCTGACTTGTCGATTCACAAGATCAAAGCCAATCCTGAGCTTTGATCTCGCTCTAAGCATTCTAAAGTTCAACAGTTCTAAATTCTTTCAAGTTTTGCAGCCTCAATTCGTTTGAGGCTGCCTCTTCTAAAATTACATCTTCTAAAATTCTAAAGCTTGCGATTCAGGATCAACTGATGATGGACTCACTGCTCTACTCCTCCTCAGCAGCAGAGGCGGGTACACTTTTATCTTCCTGATAGTAATAGTCATATTTCGCTAAAGTATCGCGGGTAAATGCCCAAGCTTGGTTGTACGATAAACCACTATTAGATGGAATCACAATTTTTACATATAAATCATTGCCATGATTGAGCTTTAAATCACTTAAAGCACTATTCAATTGACTTAAACCCACCGATTGATAACCCGTATCACCGGGTTTACGGATACTATACCCCGCACTGGTATACATCACTTCCACTACTTTTTTACCCTTACTGGAGCGAGAGGGTTTCACTAATTTTTGGTATTTTTGATCTAATTGTGAATATTCACCCTCTAAACTTTCGAGTTCCTTACGATTTTCCTCAATCTGGGTACGTAAACTCGTTAGGGTGCTTTCCTTCTCAATATTTTCAGCTTGCGACTTAGAAAGATTATCCTGAACTTGCTTTAGTTCATGACGTAATTGAGTTGTTTCAGCCTCTTGAGCTTGTTTAGTTTCTTTAAGCTCGGTTTGTAAACGCTCCGTGGTTGCTGTCGCTGAATTTAGGTTTTGTTGCAGATTAGTTAATTGCGTCGTGCGGGCGGCTAAGGTGCTGGCTTGAGTGGATGCTAAGCTCTTGGCTTGTTTCAATTCAGTTTGGGTAGCACGTAAATTCGCTTGGGTTTGCTCAGCTAAAGCTTGGCTACGGAGTAACTCGGTTTCGGTTGAATTCAACTGTTGGCGATAATAATCGAGCTGTTCTTCTAAGGTGGCATTTTCCTTCAAGGTCGTAGCTGCCACTTGGCGTGCCTGATCTTTTGCAGCAATATTCGAACGTAAATCCTGTAATAAGCGCGTATTTGAGAGCAATACCGCGACAGTGACTAACAGGAAAGTCATGAGGATCACCATCATGACATCGCTAAAAGATGGCCAGAAATTCTCTTCGTGCGCATCCTGAATTTGTAAAAGAGAGTTATGATTGAGCATACTGAGAACCTAGCGACTGATCAAAGCCGTTTTAGGGAGTGCGGGGGCAGGCTTATCATCTAAACGGAAACCCTCACGGATGGATTCTCGAATGACTCGTAAATCCTCACTATTGGTTTCTACTGTTCGAGCTAGCGAATGACCGATTGTTGAAATTTGCCCTTGCAAATCATCCACCGCTAATTGTAAACGATCACCTGCTTGTAAAAAACGCTCTTGGATTTTAATCACAGCTTCTGCTGCTTGGCGCAACTCGGTAGTGAGAATAGAAACATCATTTAAAATACTACCTTCTGTAGTACGGAAATGAGGCATTACATATAAAGCTGTCGTTTGCTCTAAATTAGCCAATAATTGAGTCCGAATATCTTGTAAGCGCAAATGAAAATAAGAGAAAATAGTATAACACAGAATTGCGGTGATCGTAGTTTTAAGAGCTGTTGACATCCCTCCTAAAATTGCCCCCATTTTCTGCATATCGTCGGGTGTATTTAATAAGCCCTCAGCATTAAATAAGGCAACCGATAAAGAAACTACCGTGCCAAACACCCCTGAAATAATTAAAATATTATGTACAAACCGCACTAAGGTAAATCGAGCAGACTCTCCTGCGGCCACAATCGCAGCTAAAGACCCTTGATTTATTTCTGCATTTTGGTCATACAGAATTTGCAAAGCATTTACACGCTCCACAATAAGTGATTTATTATCTAGCTTATGTAAAGGATTAGCTGCATTGTCTTTAACTCGATCAATAAAGCGCTCTAAAACATCTTCTTCATGAGCATAGCTAAGAAATAAAGCCATCATCCGAATTAAGCCCATTAGGAATAGCAATACAATGGCTAGATTCAATATAATCCCTAAACCACCTAATTGTTTTGAATAGAAAAATGGCGTTAACACATCTCTAAATAGAAAAATTAGAACCGTAATCAGCAATAAGAGGCTAATTATTAGAAATAAAGAGGAATAAGCACGAGCTTTTACGGGTTTCAAGGTAGTTCCCTACTGATTAACAGGTAAATTAATAGATAAATGAATGAGGTATAGAACCGCTAAATTATTAAAAGGAATAAACACTTCTGACCTAACGAATACAGTTATAAGAATACACTGAACTGAGCTTAATTTTGGTCAAGTAAGTCCTCAGTCAATGCTAAGGCTGCCTGCATGGGAGTGCGGGGGCTAGTCTCTAAGGGCGCTAGCTCAGACATAGCACGGCCTGACTCAATCCCTAATTCAGCTAAGCGTTTCGCACTTGGCACCACACTACGTTCCATCGACCCTAAGAAGCGATTATAACTCTCTACACTGGCCTCTAAATGTTTGCCTAAGCGTTCAGCATGGCTGCTTAGAATCGACAAACGCTTATGGAGTTCCATCCCCACATCACGAATCCGCGTGGCATTTTCTGTTAACACAGCTTGTTGCCAGCCAAACGCGACTGCCCGTAGCAAAGCCATAAGTGTAGCAGGTGTAGAAAGTATAACTTTAGCTTCTAGCGCATCGTTCATTAAGGTTTTGTCATGTTCTAAAGCAGCGCCTAAGAATTGCTCACCTGGCATAAATAGCACTACAAAATCCGGTGCGCCCTCAAACTGCTCCCAATAACGCTTAGCCGATAATAAACGGACATGTTCACGCACATGGCGGGCATAGCGTTGTAAATGCTGAGTGCGATCTTGATCATTCTCGGTTTGCGCAGCATCCATATAAGCATCCATGGGTGTTTTCGCATCAATCACTAACTCACGTTTATCAGGCATCCGAATAATCATATCAGGGCGAATCGTGCGCTCTGCATTACTGCGCTGCACTTGTTCCATAAAATCACAATACTCGACCATTCCAGCCATTTCGACAATGCGCTTTAAAGTTAACTCGCCCCATTCGCCACGCATCCCCGGATTGCGCAAAGCAGCAGACAATTTACTAGCTTCTTGCCGCAGCGCGAGCTGATCTAAACTCAAATGCCGTAGCTGCTCACCTAAAGCGCCAAAGGACGCTTGCCGATCCTTTTCAATAGTTTGAATTTGCTGCTCGGTCTTTTCTAAAGCAGAACGAATCGGTTCCAGCAGATATTGAATCGACTGTTTCCGCTGATCTAAATCGGCTTGTGACTCACTCTGAAAGCGCCGCATACTTTCTTGAGCGAGTTGCAAAAATTGCTGATTATTTTCCCGTAATGCGCGTTGAGAGGCGGCAGCAAACGTATTGTGCAGCTTGTCTTGAGCATCTTCGAGCATCCGCAGACGCTCTTCATGCAATTGCTCTTCTGATTGTAATTGGAGTTTGAGGCGTTCAATTTCTTGGCGAGCTTGCTGTAATGGACGATTATAAATAAAAAAGGCTACGGATATGCCCAGTAGAAACATGCACAGCGCCACGATCAAGAGTATATTGGCATCCACAAATTGCCCAAGACTCGACACAGAACGGATCATAAACTCACCTTAACCCCTAAGTCTGTGCATCTAGCTTGACCCTGATTACGTATTAGGAATCTATAAACTTTAAAATAGGTATTGTGCATGAACAAACGGCTCGCCACTCAAATACTAAGTATTATCACACTTCTAAGTGCTTGGCTGCTAATCACCACGCCTGCTATTGCACTGACTGATCTGCAAGGCCAGCCCGTCAAGCTAGAAAATATTGTTGGCAAGGGCAAATGGACGGTGATGAAAATCTGGGCATCTGATTGCCATGTTTGTCGTCAAACCATTCATTATTTAAGTGATTTTGAAGTGAGCTTCCCTGAAGCGACTGTGT
>JBJOOT010000177.1:0-7229 GCA_046051185.1 Pseudomonadota bacterium
CAAACATCCTCTATCCAACGATTTTGCCTGCCAGCAGAACTAGAAAGATAATAACGTAATGCTAAATATGGTAGCACATCTCTTTGTCTATATTGATTGAGAGCTTTTATTGCCAATTCATTCAATTCAATACACCTTTTGGTAAGTCAAATCTTACTACTGTAATTCTAACTGAAAAATCTATATTTCTAATGGAGTGCCTACAGTTAGCATGAGACTGTGCATAGCTTTTTTCATTAGTAGTAACACTAGGAATAATTACACTAAATATTTTTTTAAACCAACTGATAATTCTTTCAAAAAAACTGTTTACTTCATTTCTTTGTGGCTCAATCCATATTACAGTGCTTAAGTCTTCTCTGCTGTGCAGAAAAATATTTTCAAACTGATCTTTAGCTTGGTTCCATTTGCCGCTATTTTGTAAAAAACCAGAAAAATTACTAAAAATCAGTAATTTTATATTGATGCCTTGACTTGAAATTGTCATTTTTTTTATAAAGTCAGCAGTGCTTACTTTACATAGCACATCCCAATTTAAGACTTCATATTCTAAATCAATGGCTTGCTCTTTAAGAAAGAATTTCATGTTTTCTAGTTGCTCCGAAAAATAGCCTCTCGCTGTAGGCGATATTTCACCAGCTATAATTTTAATTAGTAATGGCTGTCTAGGTAGAATATTACTTCTTCTTAATTCAAATAAAGTGCAAAGGATAGTTATTACAGCAGCACCAGAGCCACTGGGAATGTCTGTCAAATATATCTTGCCTCCAGCAAATATTGAAGCATAAGTGTCTGAAATATCAAACAATTCTTTTTTAGGATCTAAAATTGAAAGAATTACCCTTGCGCAGGAACCATTGTATCGCCAAGCTAGATGTTTATCTGTATCCTCTTTTGAGACACCACCTTCAAATCCTTTAGGGGCTGGCTTATTAGCCATTTCTAATAAATCATTTTTTTCTAATAGGTTCACCCATAGTCTATTTAATCTTTCAGGAAGTATTAGACACTCCGTTTTTCTACACCACAAACTCTCTGGAATTTTATCAGTCTCAATAAATCTTTTTTTCAAAGTCACTCCTTAATTAGGCTACAATTTTAATTTAACTATTGTAGTATCACCCTTAAGTCTACTAAATATCAATACAACATCCCAAACATCCACAAAGGCACGCGCCGTCCATCTCCCACTACCAAATCATCTAAAGCCGCATAACCTTGGGCTTGCCCCTTGAGTTGTTTAAGGCTTTTATTTGCGCCACCAATTTCAAAAATCCATTGCTCATCAACACTAAAATCGCCTTGATCATGATAATGTATTTGATGTTGATAACTCAGCTGAGAAACGAAAAAGGTTTCACGTAAAGAGCCACTATTGGGTGCAGCACAGAGCACTTGAAATAGATTCGCATTATCTAAGAGCAATTTATCCGGCTTATTGACAGTGCGCATTCCCGAACCAGCCCGCACGATATGAATCAAATGACCTGCTTGCATCCGCTCCAAATATTTTGCCAAAGTTGCCCATGAGGTACCCACCGCTGCACTGAGTTTAGAAATATTTAGCTCCACTGGATCAGTGCTGCACAGCATATAAAGTAGCTTCTTTAACTTATCCAGCTTGCTAGTTTCAATCGAATAAATACCCGCTAAATCAGAATCAATGGTCTGATTAATCACCTCTAGTAATTTACGTGGATAATTATCCAAAGACTCACGATAAAATGGATAAGCGCCATAGCTTAAATATTTTTTAAACTGCTCAATGGGGCGAACTTGGCGCATCAACTGTTGCGCAAGATTACCATGCTGTTCCAATAACTCAGGCAAGCTCACAGCCGGAAAAATTTGCCCAGTTTCAATCTCCATAAATTCACGCAAAGATAACACAGGCAATTTGTAAACAACCGCACGGCGCGATAAATCCCCTAATTCATGTTCCATGCGTAAGGCAGAAGAGCCAGAAAAGATGACTTGTAAATCAAAGGTGTCACGAATCGCTTTGAGGTGAGCCGCAAAGTTTTTGATCTTATGAATTTCATCTAATAATAATAGCTGCCCCCCTTCTTGATAAAAGGTTTGGGCTAGTTCATATAAACTCACATCGACCATCGCGGGATGATCACACGCGATATACAGAATCTTTGTAGGTTCAAGCTTAGAGTCAGAAGCATGTTGCAGTAATAGCGTGGTTTTGCCGCAACCCCGCGCTCCTTTAATACCAATTAAGGCTTCTTTGAAATCAATTCGTTGATGCAAAAAACGCTGATAACTTGGTTGCGGGCGAGCCAGAATGAAAGCGGATGCTTGGCGTAGGATACTAGGAATCATGGAGTTGTTGCTCTCTAAGCTATTAACTGGAGTTTAGAGCAAACTAGCCAAGTTTAGTATCTTGATTTTATAGGGGGGATGTTTTCTTTCTTATTTTAGAAACTGATACAAGTCATCCACGCTCAGTTCTAAGCCCCCTAACTCCAAATCTAGGAGGCGACTTTCATATCGGATTGGAAGACTTGACAGCGCGAGTCCGCTAAATGGTTAAATAACAGGTTCGCCAGTTTCATGCTGAGAATATTATGGTTACGACTTGCCCCCGCCATTGCATAAACCAGCCCATTATTGTATTCGCAGCGTGTGCCGTCATCAGCGCGATCATTTTCTAGGCGTAAATAGTCCTCAGAGGAAACAGAGTTGGTTTGTGGTACTGCACCCATATTGAAAACTCCAAGGTGATTACTGCCTAGTTTAGCACTATTAGTCATTACCCCCCAAAGCCGCTAGAATACCTCCCCATCTCTAACTCCCAACAACTAGATCTGCAATCTGGTTAAGGAACTAAATATGAAAAAGCCGGAATTACTCGCGCCTGCGGGTACTTTGAAGAATATGCGTTATGCCTTTGCTTATGGGGCGGATGCGGTGTATGCGGGGCAACCGCGTTATAGTTTGCGTGTACGGAATAATGATTTTCAAAACGATGTACTCGCCACCGGTATTCGTGAGGCGCATGCTTTGGGTAAGCAGTTTTTCGTTGCTGCCAATACGATGCCGCATAATTCTAAGGTCAAAACCTTCTTGCGCGATATTGAGCCTGTGATTCAGATGCAGCCTGATGCGCTGATTATGGCTGATCCCGGCTTGATTATGATGGTACGTGAAACTTTCCCTGATACAGTGATTCATTTATCGGTGCAGATGAATACCGTCAATTACGCCAGTGTGAAGTTTTGGCAAAAGCTGGGTGTGAAGCGGATAATTTTATCGCGCGAGTTATCTTTGGATGAAGTCGCTGAAATCCGCCAAGAATGCCCTGATATGGAACTAGAAGTATTCGTGCATGGTGCTTTGTGTATTGCTTATTCAGGGCGCTGTTTATTGTCTGGCTATTTCAATCACCGCGACCCCAACCAAGGGACTTGTACCAATTCTTGCCGCTGGGAATACAAGACCTCGGAAGCTGCCGAAACACCGGATGGCACGATCGTACCGCGTGAGGCTGTGCTGTCGATGGATGTATTCAACAAAGTGGCCAGTACCGCCGATTGCGGCAATCAAGAGCGGCATCCTTTAGCCGACCGTGTTTATTTTTTGGAGGAGGCCAGTCGTCCGGGTGAGTTATTGCCGGTGATGGAGGATGAGCACGGCACTTATATTATGAATTCCAAAGATTTACGTGCCATTGAGCATGTACAGCGCTTGTGTGAAATTGGAGTGGATAGCTTAAAAATCGAAGGCCGCACCAAATCGCATTATTATGCGGCTCGTACTGCCCAAGCTTATCGTCAAGCGATTGATGATGCGGTGGCAGGTAAGCCTTTTGATGATAAATTATTGGGTATTCTGGAAAACTTGGCGAATCGTGGTTATACCGATGGCTTCTATGAGCGTCATCATACTCACGAATACCAAAATTATATTTATGGTGCTTCCCAAACCCATAAGCAGCAATTCGTTGCGGAAATGACTAGTTATGATGCCGCCAATGGTTGGATGGATGTGGAAGTGAAAAACCGCTTTGGGGTTGGTGATCGTTTAGAACTAATTGTACCCAACGGGCAGAATCAGGAGGTTACGTTGGAAGCCATGCGGAATAAACATGGCGAGCCGATTGATATTGCCCCGGGAAGTGGACATTTTGTGAAGATTCCCGTGCCGAATTTGCATACTGATAAGGTATTGATTAGTCGGTTTATCTAAATGACTTATTTTGATAAGGGCTTAAGTTATTAAGCTCTTAATGGCTAAATAGGGATGAAAACGTGAATGATCGTGTAAAAATTCATAGCATCGAAGTACTGTCGGATAATTGGTATGTGCTGCGTAAAGCGACTTTTGACTATCTGCGCAATAATGGTGAATGGCAGACGCAAAGCCGTGAGGTTTATGATCGCGGCAATGGTGCGACGATTCTGTTGTATAACTTAGCCCAGCAAACCGTAGTATTGACTCGACAATTTCGCTTTCCGGCGTTTAGCAATGGTTTAGAGAATGGCTTGTTGATTGAAACCGCAGCGGGTTTATTAGACCAAGCCAGCCCTGAAGAGCGGATTCGCTTGGAGGCTGAGGAAGAAACCGGCTATCAAGTAGCTGCTATTGAAAAAGTGTTTGAAGCCTATATGAGTCCAGGTTCAGTCACGGAAAAACTGTATTTTTATATTGCGGAATATCAAGCCAAGGACAAACTAACAACAGGGGGTGGGATTGTCAGCGAAGGGGAGGATATTGAGGTGTTAGAGTTACCGTTTCAACAAGCCTTTGCGATGATAAAAACAGGTGAAATTCAGGATGGTAAAACCATTATGTTGCTGCAATATGCTGCTTTACAGATATTTAAGGGTTAAGCGCCACATTCACAAAACGATAAGGAAGCCATAGCAAGCTCAAGCTATTATGTTGATTCAACACGAATAAGGCAAATCGAAGGTAAACCGAGTAAGATCTAGTAGGATTAAGTCATCGTTTAGTCAATTAGCTAGTCGGTTGACGTGT
The DNA here is from genome assembly GCA_046051185.1 of Pseudomonadota bacterium. Taxonomy (GTDB): domain Bacteria; phylum Pseudomonadota; class Gammaproteobacteria; order Thiotrichales; family Thiotrichaceae; genus Thiolinea. The sequence continues at coordinate 4,990 of JBJOOT010000177.1, forward strand.
TTTTCTAGCCGTGTGCGTGAGTAGTGACTGATGCAGTTAGCCAAACCACCTAGAGTCTTAGAACCGATACAATGGCAGAGTGAGCTGCAATCGGTGTGTGGACATTTTCGCACTTTGACGGAAGCCCCGCATATTCTCGGTAATGTTGAGCTAGTGCATAAAGGTCAAGCTGATTTTGCTTTAGTGCAGCATAATGCCCAACAAATTGTGCGTAATTATCGTGATATTGCTCAAGATGGGCATGCTTATTATTTTCTAATCATCCACTTAGCAGGGCATGCAGAGTTGCAACAAGGCAAATCACGAGCCGTCTTACGTGAACCGGGGGATATGACGCTGATTGATTCTTTGCAGCCGAGTAGCTTTAGCTATGATCCCCACCTTAATACTCGCCAGTTATCTTTGCATTTGCCGCGAGAGCTATTGCATCAGCATAATCCTCAAGTCAGTTTTGATTCCGCTACCTTGATTAGGGCTAAAAGTGATTATGGGCAGTTAATTAATGCGCATGTGAAAATCTTACTGAGTACGACAGAAAATACGACTTCACAATGGCATTTGTCCAATAGCTTACTGGAGTTGCTTTGTGCGCAATTTGCACGAGCCTCTTGTGCTGAAGAGTTGTTTACAAATCAAAAAACGCTACAAACCCTGATGAGCCTCTTACATGAGCATGCCTTAGAGGATGGCTTTAATGTTGTGCGCTTAGCGGAACTATCGGGCTTATCTACTCGCAGTATTCAGCGTTTGTTTGCTGAGTTAGGCTTGCATTGTACCGAAATGATTCAACAGATTCGGGTACAACGCTTTGCCAAGCGTTTAGTAAATGCTCAACGCCAAGGCGGCAAACTACAAATCGCTACCTTAGCTTATGAGCATGGTTTCGGTGATGTTTCCACGCTAAATCGTTGGTTCAAAAAGTATTATGGAGTATCACCGAAAAATTACCTAATGCAGGCTCAAGGGCGAGCGCTAGGGCTTAGCTAAGCAGCTTTTTAGCCGCCGCAATTTGTAATTTCACCTGATGCGGTGCAGTCCCCCCTAAATGATCCCGTGCTGCGACGGAGCCTTCCAAGCTCAAGACCTTAAACACATCTTCTTCAATCATTGGTGAAAAGGTTTGTAATTCCTCCAAGCTCATTTCACTTAAATCCCGCCCTGTTTTTACCCCTAAAGCCACCGCACTGCCAACGACTTCATGCGCATCACGGAAGGGTAAGCCTTTCCGTACTAAATAGTCAGCTAAATCTGTTGCCGTCGAGAAGCCTTGCATCGCAGCGCGGCGCATTTTTTCAGGCTTGGTTTGTACATGTGGCATCATATCGCCGAAAGCACGCAAACAGCCCAGTACGGTATCGACAGTATCAAAAAGAGGCTCTTTATCTTCTTGATTATCTTTATTGTAAGCCAGCGGTTGGCTTTTCATTAAAGTCAGTAAGCCCATCAAATGCCCAAATACCCGACCGCTTTTACCGCGTACCAATTCGGGGACATCAGGATTTTTCTTCTGTGGCATGATGGACGAGCCCGTACAGAAGCGATCCGGCAAGCGGATAAAGTCAAATTGTGCCGAAGTCCAAAGAATCAACTCTTCCGAAAAACGTGATAAATGCATCAGAAGTAGCGCGGCCACGCCAGTAAATTCAATCGCAAAATCCCGATCACTCACCGCATCTAAGGAATTACGGGCAGGGCGCTCAAAGCCTAATAGCTCAGCACTATAATTGCGATCAATTGGATAGGTCGTTCCTGCTAAAGCGGCTGCACCTAAAGGCATGATATTGACACGCTTACGACAATCTATCAGGCGTTCATAATCACGCTCCAGCATTTCAAACCATGCGAGCATGTGATGCCCAAAGGTAATCGGTTGTGCCACTTGTAAATGAGTAAAGCCGGGGAGAATCGTATCTGCTTCACGTTCAGCAACTTCAACTAAACCTGTTTGGAGGCGGCGAATTTCATGGCCAATATGATCAATCTGATCACGTAGCCATAAGCGAATATCGGTCGCAACCTGATCATTGCGTGAACGTCCGGTGTGGAGGCGTTTACCTGCAAGACCAATCCGATCCGTGAGGCGAGCTTCGATATTCATATGAATATCTTCAAGCGCAATTTGCCAGTCGAAATTTCCCGCTTCAATCTCAGCTTCGATTTGGTCTAAGCCACTTAAAATAGCTTCAAGATCAGTAGTTGAGAGTATCCCCACTTTATTCAGCATACGAGCATGGGCGCGT
>JBJOOT010000178.1:0-7223 GCA_046051185.1 Pseudomonadota bacterium
AAACCCAAGCGCTATTGGCAGCAATACGAATTAAGCCCGTATCACCAACGGTATTAAATTGGCTTGTTTGACTACCTAAAGCAGCTTTACACGCCACCCCTGGAATGGCTTGCCAAGCAGCATGGCTACTTGTACTTAAAATACCCATCACAGCAACTAAGCCCCATACTGGAATTAACTTCATACTTTTTACTCCTCAATTAACTAGGCTTGATTAAAACGCTTTACAGGTTTGCTTATACTGCAAGTCGCGCTGCTTGGCTAGCAACCGCTCTATCCACCACCTTTTGCCGAACATCCGCCAACTCAAGTTAAGCCATTTAATTTCTGGCATGATTTTGGAAATTAATAAAAAAATGGAAGCTAGCCCTCATGCAAGACTTATCGTTATTTGATTGGCGCGATCATAAAGACGCTTGGATCAAAAAATATATCGCTCCAGGTATCCGTACTGGCGATATTGATCTGATGATTGACGAGCTTGGCCCTGATATTTACTGTTTCCCTTTATTTACTGATACTTTCTGTTATGAAATAGTGGAGCAAGCTGAGCGCTTAGGGAAATGGACAACCGCTCGCCATGAATACTATCCCACTACTGATGTATTACTACAAGACCTCGGTTTAGCTGAAATGTATCATCAAGTGATGCATACTTTTTGCCACCCGATTGCTCGAAAAATTTGGCGCTTAGAAGGTCGACACTGGGAGGATATGGTCGAGGAAAGCTTCATGGCACGTTATCGGGCGAATGAACAAGTGCTATTGTCTATTCATCAAGACTATGCGGACTATACCTTTACGGTGGGCTTAAATAGCGGTTTTGAAGGGGGAGGAACTTGGTTTGTCCGTCAGAAAATTTTAGGTAATCCCAAAAGCGGTTATTGCACCCTATTCCCTTGTATTACCCATCCTCATGGTGGCCGCCCCACAACTAAAGGAACACGCTATATTGTGGTATCGTTTTGTCGGCGGCGGCATTTATATGAGCATGGCTAAGGCTCATTAATGCTGCAATAGCTCATCCAAAAACGCTTGCCCGTAACTGGCTAATTTACGCTGGCCAATGCCACTGAGCAAAGCCAGCTCCGCTAAACTACGGGGACGCTGCTCAAGCATTGCACGCAAGGTCGCATCATGAAAAATCACATAAGGCGGCACTCCATATTGCTTAGCTAATTGCGAGCGCACGCGACGTAAACCATCCCAAAGGGGTTGATCTGTCCAGCGAATTGGCTGTTCTTCTTTTGCTTTAAGACGGGCTTTTTTCTTTTCTGCTTTACGCTCACGCCGTAAAAATAACTGGGTTTCACCTCGCAACAAAGGTCGGGCTTTTTCAGTCAGAGATAAAGCACCATAACCCTCCAAATCAACCTTCAAATACCCTAAAGCAATTAATTGCCGAAAGAGTGTGCGCCATTCTGGGTTATTTAGCTCCTGTCCAATCCCAAAAGTCGAGAGCTTGTGATGCCCAAACTGCTTAATACGCTCATCCTCTTTACCCAGTAAAACCTCTACAACATAAGTTACCCCAAAGCGCTGCCCCGTCCGATAGACACAAGACAAGGCTTTTTGTGCAGCTAATGAAGCATCCCAAGCTTCAGGAACTTGCAGGCAGTTATCACAATTACCACATGGCTTTGAACCGGTTTCTCCAAAATAATCAAGCAATGCCTGACGACGGCAAGTAATTAACTCACATAGACCCAGCATCGCCTCTAATTTGTGGTATTCAATCCGCTTTTGCTGCTCAGGTAGCTGGGAGGTCTCCATCATTTGCCGCAAGCTAATCACATCTTGCAGCCCATAAGCCATCCACGCATTCGCAGGCTCTCCGTCACGCCCCGCCCGCCCTGTCTCTTGGTAATAGGCTTCAATACTTTTGGGCAAACTTAAATGCGCGACAAAGCGCACATCGGGTTTATCAATCCCCATGCCAAAAGCAATGGTCGCGACAATAATCACGCCATCTTCGCGCAGGAAACGTTCTTGATTCACTCGCCGCACTTCGGCACTTAAACCCGCATGATAAGGCAAAGCCAGTCGCCCTTGTTGGGCTAACCAAGTAGCCGTCTCTTCAACTTTTTTGCGCGAGAGGCAATAGACAATCCCCGCATCTTCAGGATGATTAGCCTCAAGAAAATCCCATAATTGTTGACGAGCATTCAAGCCATCCTGAATCAAATAACGAATATTCGGACGGTCAAAGCTATTAATAAAAACCGCTGCCTGATCAAGCTTAAGCTGACTAATAATTTCTTGGCGCGTACGCAGATCAGCCGTCGCGGTCAAAGCCATGCGCGGTACTTGTGGGAAACGCTCTGCAAGAATATATAACTGCTGATATTCAGGGCGGAAATCATGCCCCCATTGTGAGACACAATGCGCCTCATCAATCGCAAATAAGGCAAGACCTATGCGTGCTTGGGCAATTTCCAGCAGATTCAACAGACGATCAGTGACAAGGCGCTCAGGTGCTACATAAAGCAGATCTAACTCTCCTGCTAATAACGCTTTTTCAATCCGTTGTACTTCATTGAATTCGAGGGTTGAGTTTAAAAACTCCGCCCGAATCCCAAGCTGCTGTAAAGCCACAACTTGATCTTGCATCAGGGCAATTAGGGGTGAAACGACAATACCCACACCTTCCCGCACTAAAGCCGGAATCTGATAGCAAAGTGATTTACCGCCACCGGTGGGCATCAGAGCTAAGACATCCTGACCCGCGAGCAAAGCCGCAATAATCGCCTGCTGATTGAGGCGAAAATCGGTATAGCCATAAATAGTTTTGAGGATTTGTTGGGCGCGTTGCATGGAGGGATTATGCCATGAGCTTTAAGAGTTACGCCCCTTCTTTTGATTCCTGCCACTTATCTCGTTTGCTTGATTCTGCTTTAGAAGCCCCAAGCTTAGTTTGATATTGTACTCTCCCTGAGGCTCTACTATGCTGAAAAAAGCTCAAGAACAGATGATATGCAGAGCAACCATGATTAGTAGCACTCTTCGAGCTTCTGCTATAGAGAAAGGCAAATCACGGATACAATGAGCTCTGTGACGCTAATTTTAGGGTCGACACTAGATGATTATAGAGTAATTTATGCCAGCCTATGATGTTTTTCATGATGCCGTTAAAACTGCTTTAATTAAAGACAACTGGGTTATTACCCATGATCCTTTCTCGTTATCGGTGGGCGATGTTGATTTTTATATCGACCTAGGTGCTGAAAGTTTATTAGCTGCTGAACGTGGTGATAAGTGTATTGCGGTTGAAATTAAAAGCTTTTTATCTAATTCATTAGTGTCAGAATTTCATACTGCACTAGGGCAGTTTTTGAATTATAAACTGGCATTGTTAGAAGCAAAACAAATACGTGAGTTATATTTGGCAGTTACTGATGATGTTTATCAAGTATTTTTTTCAAAGCCCTTCATACAGTCTGCACTAAAACATCATCAAATTAAAGTATTAGTATTTAACCCAGAATTACAGGAGATTGTATTATGGATAAAATAGCTAGCTATCGTCATTATATCAAACAAGTTTTAAAAACTTATGCGGAATTACCAACGGGTGATGAGCAAATAAAACGTGAAATAGTTTTTGATTTAGAACATGATCATTATCAAGTATTAATTATTGGTTGGAAAGGGCATCAGCGCTTTCATAGCATAGTGATTCATGCTGACATTATTGGGGAGCAGATTTGGATTCAGTATGATATGACTGAAACGGGTATAGCTAATGATTTTGTAGCCCTTGGCGTGCCGAAAGAAGATATTGTGTTGGCATTTCACGCTCCGTATAAGCGGAAGTATACAGGGTATGGAATTAGCAAATAGGTGAGCAACACACTTGATACGCACCCCCTTAATGTATAGCAACCTAACTTAAAATAACGATACTCTTTTGATTCCTGCCACTTATCTCGTTTTCGTCGCTTGGCTACTGCTAGCTTAAGGAATGTGCAGTATACTCGACGCTTTCTTGGCAAAAATTACAGAATCAACAATGGCTAACTACGATTTATCCACCTTTCAGGGCATGATTCAAGCTCTACAAGCGTATTGGGCTGAACAGGGTTGTGTATTAATGCAGCCTTATGATATGGAAATGGGTGCAGGTACTTTCCATCCAGCGACGTTCTTACGTGCAATCGGCCCTGAGCCTTGGCGAGCGGCTTATGTGCAACCTTCACGCCGACCTACCGATGGTCGCTATGGTGAAAACCCCAATCGCCTACAGCACTATTATCAATTTCAAGTTTTACTCAAGCCCTCTCCAGCCAATTTCCAAGAACTGTATTTAGGCTCACTGAAAGCCTTAGGTTTTGATCCTCTGGTCAATGATATTCGCTTTGTAGAAGATAACTGGGAATCACCCACCTTAGGCGCTTGGGGTTTAGGTTGGGAAATCTGGCTCAATGGAATGGAGGTGACTCAGTTTACCTATTTCCAACAAGTTGGTGGTTTGGATTGTCGGCCTGTGAGTGGCGAAATCACATATGGTTTAGAACGCTTAGCGATGTATATGCAGAATGTGACTAGCGTTTATGATTTAGTTTGGGCACGCGGGCCACAAGGTATTGTGACTTATGGCGATGTCTATCATCAAAATGAAGTTGAGCAATCCACTTATAACTTCGAGCATGCGGATACTGAAGCGCTATTCCATCAGTTCAATGTAGCGGAACGTGAAAGTCAACGGATGAGCGCCTTAGGTTTACCTTTACCCGCTTACGAACAAATGCTCAAAGCCTCGCATACCTTTAATCTATTAGATGCGCGTAAAGCGATCTCTGTCACTGAGCGCCAACGCTATATCTTGCGGGTGCGGACTCTAGCACGGGCGGTAGCCGAAGGTTATTACGCCACTCGTGAAAAGCTCGGTTTCCCGATGCTGCAATCAGAACCCAAGGTGGCCTAAGATGACAGATAAAATTGATTTACTGGTGGAAATTGGCACTGAAGAGCTACCACCTAAAGCCTTAAAAAAACTTTCCGATGCTTTTACCGATGGCATAGTGGCAGGCTTCCAAGCGGCTGGTTTAATAGCTGATGAAGTGATTGCCTATGCTGCACCACGACGCTTAGCGGTTTGGCTAAAAGATATTCCTGCCCAACAAGCGGATCAACTGATTGAAAAGCGCGGCCCTGCAATCCAAGCCGCTTTTGATAAAGATGGCCAACCCACTAAAGCTGCCCAAGGTTTTGCGGCTTCTTGTGGGGTTGAGTTTGCCGCTTTACAACGCCTAGAAACCGATAAAGGGGCTTGGTTGGTATTCCGCCAGCAACAAGCCGGACAAAAGACAGCTGATCTATTCCCGAAAATAGTGGATCAATCCCTAGCGAATTTGCCAATTCCTAAACGCATGCGTTGGGGTGATGGTGAGGCTGAATTCGTGCGTCCTGTGCATTGGATTGTAATGCTAGCGGATGAACAAGTCATTGATGCTGAAATCCTCGGTATTAAAACTGGACGTGAAAGTCGCGGGCATCGCTTCCATGCCCCTGCACCGATTAATATCCGTCAACCGGCTGACTATGCAGTGCAACTCGGTGAAGCTTATGTCGTTGCTCGCTTTGAAGCTCGTAGCGAAATGATTAGTAAGCGGGTACAAGAACTTGCTACTGAACTGGGTGGTAAGGCCATTATGCCAGATGCCTTGCTGGATGAAGTGGCTGCTTTAGTCGAATGGCCAGTACCAATTGCAGGGCGCTTTGAAGAAAAATTCCTCGCTGTCCCACAAGAAGCGCTGATTCATACGATGCAGGGTGATCAGAAATACTTTGGTTTAACTGATGCGAATGGCAAGTTGATGCCCAATTTCATCACCATCAGCAATATTGAAAGTAAAGACCCCAGCAAAGTCAGCGAAGGTAATGAGCGCGTAATTCGACCTCGCTTTAGCGATGCAGCCTTCTTTTGGGAACAAGATAAGAAACAGCCCTTAGCTGCTCGCCGTGACCAATTGAAAACGGTCGTATTCCAACAGCAATTGGGCACATTGCATGACAAATCAACAAGGGTTGCGCAACTCGCTCAATATATAGCCCGGCAACTCCAAGCTGATGAAAACCTCGCAGTCCGTGCGGCTGAATTAGGCAAATGTGATTTAGTCACCAATATGGTGTTTGAGTTTACCGACCTGCAAGGCACGATGGGGCGCTATTATGCCCAACATGATGGTGAATCGGCTGAAGTCGCTCAAGCTTTGGAAGAACAGTATTTACCACGCTTTGCCGGCGATCAACTACCGAGTACATCGACTGGACGTATTTTGGCTTTGGCTGAGCGAATTGATACCCTCGCTGGCATTTTTGCGATTGGTCAAAAACCAACGGGTACTAAAGATCCATTTGGCTTGCGGCGCTTAGCACTAGGGGTCTTGCGCATCCTCATTGAACAAAAATTATCCTTAGATCTAGCCGATCTCTTAGACCAAGCAGCTCATAATCTCACCGCATTATTAGGCAAGAAGCCGGATATGCAAGAAGCCTTGGATTATATTTTGGAGCGCTTACGAGCTTACTACCAAGAACAAGGCATCAATACTGAATTAATAGAGGCAGTTGCTGCCTTGAAACCGACTCAGCCATTAGACTTTGAACAACGCTTAAAAGCGGTAGTGTCTTTCCGACGCTTAACAGCCTCAGAAAGCTTAGCGGCTGCCAATAAGCGGATTAGCAATATCTTAAAGAAAGTGGAGACAGCGATTCCTGCTGAAGTAGATCCAAGCCTCTTAAAAGAAAATGCTGAGCAAACTTTAGCAGCTAGCTTACAAGCTCAACAAACCAAAGTCTTACCCTTATTCGCAGTCGGGGACTATGAGGAAGCCTTGTTGTCGTTAGCCCATCTACGTGAGCCTGTGGATAACTTCTTTAATGATGTCATGGTTATGACTGAAGACGAAGCTTTACGCAATAATCGCCTAGCTTTATTGAATCAACTGCGCGGGCTGTTCTTGCGCGTTGCTGATTTATCAGTCTTGTAAATCAGTATGTACTAGGCAGGTCATTTGATCTGCCTAGGTTCTAAATAACTTATGCCTACTCTTCTTCTGCCGCTGCGGGTTGGGCAGGTGCTGCGGGCTGAGGTGTAGCTTCTGGAGCTGGAGCTGGAGCTGGAGCTGGAGCTGGAGCTGGAGCTGGAGCTGGAGCTGGAGCTGGAGCTGGAGCTGGAGCTGGAGCTGGAGCTGGAGCTGGAGCTGGAGCTGGAGCTGGAG
>JBJOOT010000179.1:0-7222 GCA_046051185.1 Pseudomonadota bacterium
CAATCACCTCAGACAAGATTCAAGCTGGAGCAATCACTGCTGATAAGGTAGCAGCTGGATCAATCACCGCCGAAAAAATAAGTACTGGATCAATCACCTCAGACAAGATTCAAGCTGGAGCAATCACTGCTGATAAGGTAGCAGCTGGATCAATCACCGCCGAAAAAATAAGTACTGGATCAATCACCTCAGACAAGATTCAAGCTGGAGCAATCACAGCGAATAAGATAGCTGTCGCTACCCTCGCCGCGATTACTGGCTCGATTGGCACACTAACAACCGGACGGTTATATAATGCTATGCAGACCGCATTATTTGACCTCGACGCAACAGGCACTCAGGCATTTATCAGTTTAAAAGATGCGGCAGGGAGTGTTGCGTTTAGAGTGCGTGCAAACGGGGATTCGTATTTTAAAGGCACCGTTGAATGTAACCAGTTGATTGCTAGCTCTGCAATAATTGGCACGGCCCTTATACAAGATGGTGCAGTATCAAGTGCGGCCGGCGGAGAGTACGCTGCAACACGCTCGATTGGCAATGCTACAACAACGCTACAGTCTATATCGGTGACTGGTAAGGGGACGGGCGTGTCAATGGCATTTGTTAAATGCAGTGGCACGCAGTTCCCCGCCAGCGCAAGTGCAGGATCGTCGGATTCGGGCTATTATCAACTGCCGATCACGATTGCTGTTGATCTGTTGGTTGATGGTGCTGTAGTTGAGAGCGCTATGTTTACAGCAACCGGCACATCAACAACACCTACTCCCACACACGCGGGGGCATGGTCAGTGAGCTTCTTCGCAGATCTGACCGCTTGGAGTGGTAGCAAAACGCTGACATTGCAATCACGTCGCGCGGGTAGTGAGTCAATATCAGTGTCGGGTAACGTAACTAAGAGTAGTATTCGAGTTCTTCAGTGGGGTAAGTGATGCGATGCGGCTTTCACTGTCTTTTACCTACCGAGCCATGTTTTTTCTCATACTGACGGTAGTAAGGCGGTGATTGACTGCTTCGTCGATTGACTTTGATATTTTGTTTCAAAGAGTCGTTGCTGTTCTTTTCTAATAGCCCGTGTTGCCGCAGAATTTCGGCGCATTCGATTAAAACACTCTCAGCCCTCCTAGCCGCCGCGATTGCAGCATCCTGAATCTCAAGCCTCAGCCGCTGAAGCTCAACTCCCACCTGATCGCTAATTTTCGGTATGTATATTTTGCCGGAATGCATATCTTCTGTCTCAGTTAAAGATAACTTAAAGTCAATTTAACTATTTTAAACTAAATTTACTGTCATTTATAACGCTAGCAGCACTTCATTTATAACGCCGCGCTTCATCTTGCGTAGGCTTTTTTTGGTGTTGGCGAGTCTCGGTTTGATTGCTGTGTTATGGGCTTTGGTGCAAAAAACACAATCCATTGATACCAGTGCGCTTCAGCAGGTTAATAGCCAGCTGCGTGAATTGAAACAGGTTGATGCCACTTGGAATCTTGATATTTTGCGCTCCAAAATGGGTATTAATAAAAACTATGATCAAGTAACGACTCCTTTGCAATGGTTACAGCAAAATCAACCTGCTTTAATGGCAGCCGTTGACCAAACAGAGGCGAATGCGATTAAGCAAGCAGCGGATGAATTGCGAGCGGCTATTAATGAAAAGATCAGTTTGGTCGATCGCTTCAAAATGCAAAATGCGCTCTTAAAGAATTCTCTGCGGTTTTTACCGACCGCTGTTGCGCAATTGCGTGATCAAATTGTGGCAGTCACTTTGTCGGATGCTTCCATCGGGATCAATAATACCGGGCAATTATCCCTACCTAGTTCGTTTAGCCCCAGTTTAACGAAGCTTGAGGCAACAGCGAATGAAATGCTTACTGAGTTGCTCAAGTACAATCTAGCCCCCGATGCAACCCTTAAAGCCCGTGTAGAGAGTTTAATCAATAATTTAGCTGAAAAGCCTAGTAGTAGTTACCCTGAGCCAATCCAAGCCCAAGTCGATATGATCGTGAATCATGCGCGAACTGTCTTAAAGCAAAAAGAGAGCGAGGATCAAGTACTCACCAGTATTGAGCAAATCCCCATTACTGTACGGATTGATCAATTAGCGGCACAATTTGAGCATAGTTTTGATACGGCCTTAAAGGAAAAGGAGCGGTGGCGGGTCGCTTTAATTGCTTATTCCGCTAGTTTGCTATTGCTATTGGCCTTCGCGGTATTTGCAGTCTGGCGCAGTTATCGTTCTTTAGATCAAGCCAATACTTTCTTGGAGCAACGGGTTGAAGAGCGTACCCGTGATTTATCGGCAGCCTTGGCTAATTTGCGCGAGTCGCAATTGCAATTAATTCGATCAGAGAAGATGGCATCCTTAGGGCAAATGGTGGCTGGGATTGCGCACGAGATCAATACCCCTTTAGCGTATGTGAAAGGGGGCTTGGAAATTTTAAGTGCTCGTATGGAGGATCTTGATGCATTGGTAAAAGAAACCTCAGGTTTGATGCGTTTAATGACTCAAGAACCAGAGGGGGATGAAGCTAAGCATGAGCAACAGTTGGCCGAGCAATTTGCTACGGTGCAAGAAATCTCAGAGGCCTTTGTAGAAACTGAGGCAATCAGTGAAATCAATGGCCTCTTAGAGGATGGCCTACATGGCATTGGGCAAATTTCAGAGATTGTCAGTAATCTGAAAGATTTTAGCCGCCTTGATCGTGCTAAGGTCGCTGAGTTTAATGTCAATGAAGGGGTCGAGAGTACGCTGAAGATTGCGCGTAATATTGTTAAGCATCGGCGAATTGAACGGCAGCTTGGGGATGTACCACTCATTATCTGCTCTCCTTCACAGATTAATCAGGTCTTGCTTAATTTAATCAATAATGCCTGTCAGGCGACTACTGAAGAGACGGGTATCGTTACGATCATTACCCGCCCGACCGAGCAAGGTTTAGCACTTGAAGTCAAAGACAATGGTCAAGGTATCCATCCAGATCATTTATCGCAAATTTTTGATCCATTTTTTACCACTAAAAAGGTTGGAGAGGGTACAGGTTTAGGTTTGTCTATTGTTCAGCGGATAGTCAAAGAGCATGGCGGTCATATTAAAGTTGATTCGGTATTAGGGGTAGGCACTTGTTTTACTGTAGAGCTGCCCCGTGATCATCAAGCCCCGCAACAAGAATTTAGTGAGCTTAATCAAGGAGGAAGCTTATGAGCCAAGGTGCTCCATCGAATATTGTGCAATTAGCGCGGTTACGACGTTTATCACAGGAGCATCCTCAGGCTGCACCGAAGCCTAAAATCTTATTCGTAGATGATGAAGAGCGGATTTTAAATAGTCTACGAGCTTTGTTTCGTATGGAGTATGAGGTGACCGTCACTACCGATGGTTATCACGCGCTTGAGCTACTCAAGCGTCATCATTATCACTTGTTAGTAAGTGATCAACGTATGCCGATTATGCAAGGGGTTGAGCTATTACGCCAAGCCAAGGAGTATTCTCCGCATACAGTTCGGATTTTATTGACGGGTTTTTCTGATTTAGCAGCTATTGTCGGGTCAGTGAATGAGGGGGAGGTCTATCGTTATATCTGCAAACCTTGGGATAGCGAGGAATTACGCGAGCTAATTGCTGGTGCAGTCAAGATTGGTTTGGAATTAGCTAAACTGCCCCCTTTACCCAAACCAGATTTAGAAGAGCTTAATCAAATAGCTAGTCAAGTAAAGCCAGCTGGTGTTTCACCTAACCCAGTTACTCAACCCCAACCCCAACCCCAAACCCAAGTTCAACCCCAACCCCAAATTCAAACTCAAGCTAAGCCTGAAAAAATTCCCCATGAACCACTAACTTGGCCTGACAATTTATCCTTATTATTTGTAGATCGAGACTTGCAGTTATTGGCTACTTTCCAAGAGTTGGGTAATCCGCGTTCTCAAGTATTAGCAGCGCGAACCCCTGAGGATGCCTTAGCTTTAATGGAGCAGCACGAAGTCGGAGTGATTGTAGCGAGTATTGATGGCATTGATCGTGATAATTTTGGTTTTCTCTGCTTGTTGAAAAAAGAGCATCCCTATGTTGTATCTTTAGCCGTTGCTCGCCTAGGTGATTCAGAAACGATTATTGATTTAGTGAATTCAGCACGGGTGTTTCGAGTGATTTTTCATCCCTTACGTCCTAAGGTGTTGCAACATCATTTAGAGGCTGCGATCAAGCAAGTAGGGGCTTTCCGTGAGCAGCCTGCTTTGCTTCAAGTACAAGCCGCGAAGGAGATTGCTCCTAGCCATTCTATGCTGGCTAATCTGAGTTCCCGGATCAAAACGCGCTTAAGTTCTATTAAAAGCTTTTTCCGTCGCTAAGATCGCTAAGAGTGGAGGTCAGCTAGTGAGCTTGATTAGAATTCAACGCCTGTGCCAACTAAGATTTGATATTCATCTATTTTGCCATGCGTTGAAAAGGGCAGTGCTAGATCGACGTGAATGATTTTGCCACGACTCGAGCGGGTGGGGGTAATACGTAAACCAATACCTACATCAGCAAACCATTGAGCCGTTTGCCCACGACCCCAGATCGTCCCTGCATCCACAAAGGCTGCCGCCCCTAATTTAAGAAAGCCTAAGGGGTTTTGTTTAAAATAAAAGCGTCGTTCAGCATTGATGATGACACGGTGTTCGCCTGAGCGGTAGCCTTTAGGATAGCCACGTAAACCATGATCACCCCCTAATAATAATTGCTCCTCTGCTTGTAGATTATCCGCTGTCTGTAGCTCGCCACTGAGATGCCAACTCGCAGCAGCGGAATTGTATAAATTCCATTCGGCACCGAGTTTAGCGCGTAAGCCGCGATAAGGCCCTTCACCTAGCCATGCTGTGGCATCCGCAGTTACTAAGCTTAGTTGGTTATTAGCAGGGCTATAACCTTTGCTATAGCGGCTAAATAATTTGAAATAGCTATGATCTGAGCCAAAGTCTGAATGTAAAAATCCAGCGCCAATTAAAAACTGATGACCTAAGGCAATATCTTCGGTACGCCCCATCGTTTTGAAGTTTTCACGTGTAGTGAAATTATCCTCAATCAGCTCATAGCTAAACCAAGGATAGGCTTGCTTGGATTCTGGCCAAGTTTCGAGGGCGTTTGTGCTTGGGAAATAACGCCGATTTTCTTGCTGCCAACCTAGACGATAGCGTTCTGTGAACTGCGATGTTTTCTCGGGAGACCAGCCATAAAAGATCGAATTTTGCTGGGTTTCTAGGTCTATTTTTTTTGTGACTTCACCCTCAGCATAATTGGAAACCACTTGGCGCAATGCCATACTTTCTAAGCCCCAAGCTCTTTGCTTGGCGAGTTTGTAAAAGGGAAAGCCAATACGAAATTGATGACCTTTGCCATCACTATTATTTTGTAAACCCAATAATAAATGATAGCGTGTCCCTAAAACTTGGGGGTCATTGTAAGTTAGTTTTGTTTGATTACGTTCTTCATCCTGCTTGAAACCCAAGCTCAACTCTTTACCCAGTCCTAATAAATTATGCTCCTCCAAACTAAGGCTTGAAGAGTTATTGCCCCCCGAGCGTCCAAACGAAAGCGCTGGGGCTAAAGTCCAGTTATCGGTGGTGATCACCTGCAAATCAACCTGCTGACCACAAATTTGCTGAATATTAATTTGTGCATCTTTTAGGTGTTTCTGGGCGCGTAATAAGCGTTCTGACTCGGCTAATAAACTGAGATTAAACGGCTCGCCGGTCTTAAAAAGCAGTGCTTTAGCAATGACCTTATCTTGAGTTTTAAGATGTAATTGATTAGTAAGCTGGTGATACCAATGGTTTTCTTCTGGCAAACTGGGATTAAATACATTACCTGCTTCGATCTGAATATTGCCCACTGTTAAACCTTGCGTGTGAGCATCGCCTGCTTGCCAAGCCCGGCACTTAAATTTGATTTCATTGGCTTGCAAATCCACAAGACCTAAGGCTAAGTAGCCCGCTAGGAAACTTAGGCAAAGCCCAATAGTTAGCTTAGCTCTTAAACAGAACTTATGGAGTTGTTTGTAAGGCATTTAGGCGTGCTGCTGCAGTTTGATAATAGGCGATCGCTTCATCGGTCGCAGCTGGGTCTGCTGGCTGTTCAGCGCCGGTTTGTGCATCAATCACTCGAGTGGTTTGCTTGGGCATTAATTCAATGACCTTACCGTTCTTTAAATAGCCCACGGTCAGATAATTTGCCATAAATGCCCGTTGATGATGGGGGGCTGCTAAGAGAATATCTTGTCCATAAAATTCTGAAACATAAGGAATTTTCAATAAGCCTAACAGGGTAGGGGCTAGATCAATTTGCGAGGCTAAATAATCTATTTGTTGCGGCTGAATGAAATCAGGTGCATAAATAATCAGGGGAATACGATAGTTTTCGGGGGGTAGATCTGTGCGCCCACGTCCATGAGAGGTGTGATCAGCAACAAAGACAAACAAGGTATCTTTGAACCAAGGCTGTTGACGGGCTGTTTGCATAAAATTGCCAATTGCCCAATCGGTGTATTTCACAGCCCCCTCGCGTCCACTCCCAGAGGGAATATCAATGCGTCCTTCAGGGTAAGTGAAGGGGCGATGATTAGAAGTCGTCATAATATGGGCGAAAACTTTTTGCCCCTGAGCGGTTTGTTGGCTAATCACTTTAAGGGCATGTTGCAAAATATCTTCATCCGCAATCCCCCAAATGGTTTCATGGTGAATATCCTCGGCGGCAACATCCGTACGGTCGATGACTTGATAACCATTGCCGGTAAAGAAGTTTTCCATATTGTCAAAATAGCTATAGCCGCCATAAATATAAAAAGGCAGATAGCCATTTTGTTTTAATACCCCCCCTAAACTTTGTAGGCCGGTATTATGTTTACGAGCGGGTACTGCATGGCCGGGAGTGGGGGGAATCGCTAAAGTGAGAGCCTCTAAACCACGGACTGTGCGTAAGCCCGTCGCATAAACTTGTTGAAAAGCCATGCCTTGCTGGGCTAGCTGGTCTAAATTAGGGGTTAAACCCGCTTTACCCCCAAAAGATTCCACAAAATCAGCTCCTAAGCTTTCAATAGAAATGAGCACGACGTTTTTTTGTAAAGGGGCTGCATTCGGTTGTATTGCATGCGCAGTCGGCATCGGGTTGGATAGAAATTTGAGTTCAGCTTGGCCTTGATGAAAGGCTTGACGTAACACTTGATCAGCTTGTTCGGTGCGAAGCGTTTTATAA
>JBJOOT010000180.1:0-7178 GCA_046051185.1 Pseudomonadota bacterium
GCACCCGCTCTGGGGCTTTCATTCTGGTTAATTTTGCACGGCGCTTAGTCATTATTGGTGGCACACATTACGCAGGTGAGATCAAAAAATCCGTCTTTTCCATCATGAATTATCTACTGCCCCAGCAAGGTGTCATGTCCATGCATGCCTCCGCCAATGTGGGTAAAGCGGGTGATGTAGCTATTTTATTTGGCTTATCCGGTACAGGTAAAACCACTTTATCTGCTGACCCTGAACGTTTACTCATTGGTGATGATGAGCATGGTTGGAGCGACCAAGGGGTCTTTAATATAGAAGGCGGCTGCTATGCCAAAGTCATCAATCTTTCTGCAGAAGCAGAGCCTTTAATTTACGCAACCACGCATCAGTTTGGCACCGTCTTAGAAAATACGGTGATGGATATGGCTACCCGCGAACTTGATTTAGAAGATGGTAGTCTTACTGAAAATACACGCGCAAGCTATCCAATTACCCAAATCCCCAATGCACTGTATCCGGGCAAAGCGGGTCATGCTAAGCATATTATTATGCTCACCTGTGATGCTTTTGGCGTATTACCTCCTATTTCTAAGCTAACCACTGCCCAAGCGATGTATCACTTTTTATCGGGCTATACGGCTAAAGTTGCTGGTACAGAAAAAGGGGTCACGGAACCCACTACGACATTCAGCACTTGCTTTGGTGCTCCCTTTATGGCTTTACACCCCTCTGTCTATGCTGATTTATTGGGTGCAAAAATCAATGAGCATCAAGTATCCTGCTGGTTATTAAATACAGGCTGGAGTGGTGGCCCTTATGGCATTGGCAATCGGATGAAAATTCGCCATACCCGTGCCATGCTGAATGCAGCGTTACGCGGTGATTTAGATCAGGTAGACACCCGCACCGATCCTATTTTTGGTTTAAATATTCCAATGAGCTGCCCTGATGTACCCAATGAAGTCTTAGATCCTGCCTCTACTTGGGCAGATCAAGCGGCTTATCAAGCAAAAGCCCATCAATTAGCGGCAGCTTTCCATCAGAACTTTGCACGCTTTGCAGATTATGTGACGGAAGAAGTCCGTGAAGCAGGGCCTTTAGCGGGGCGTTGATTAGCTTATATAACTTATACCCTCTCGATTATTGCGAGAGGGATCTTATTGGTCATTACTCAGCAGCTTGATATCTTATAAATCATAAGCATTGATTAATGCTTACCACCCTGCCCTGTGGTACGGCCTGCTAAAAACTCAGTCAAGGTTAACGTTTTGCTAGCATCGGTATCTAAGCGAGCAAAGCCCCAAATAGAACCTGTTTTATAGCCTTGGAGCGCGGTAAACTCTGCTAAACTTAAGGCGCTATCGCTATTGGTATCCGCTAAAGCAAATGCATTGGTCACCGTGGTGGTTGCGGTTGTATTCACGGAAAGCTCTGCAAGGGTCAAGCTGCTGCTAGCATCGGTGTCTAATACCGCAAACATAGCGTTAATTTCTCGTGTTTGTGCAGTCGTTTCAAGGTTTTGATACTCTGCTAATGAAAGAGTACTTGAACTATTCACATCAGCAGTGTTGAAATCTGCAGTGCGTACAGCGGTGACTTCTGCGGTTGTCACAGTTCCGTTACCGTCGGTATCATAAATCGCTAGGAATACGCTGGATTTGCCGTATAAACCAGAATGAAGGCCATCATTAGCATTATGGCCACCTTTGGCAAAGCTTGGAGTAGAAATTGCTAACAAGCTAGCGAACACAGTGATAGAAGCTGTTTTAATCAACATGGACTGAACTCCATTTAAGTTTTTCTAAAAGTCTTACCTAACGGTAAGTCGGTTGACCCGGTGCTGAACCACCGGGTTTTTTCATGATTAGTCGCTCATACTTAACAACTAACCCATTGAAAATGCTAAACTAAATTTCTTAATTGCAACCATTAATACCTACAATTAATGGGCGCGACCACCACGGTCTAAGCGCAATACTCGCCAAGTCCCATCGGTTAATTGTAAGGCAGTTACCTCAATATAATCCCCGATCACTAAATCCTCGAATTTAGCCACATCATGACGGCCACCCCGTCTAGCTTGGCGTGTAGTCGTTTGAGAATTGCTTAATAACATACTGCTCTTATCTAAATAGAGGAGATAGCCCGCTAAACTAATCGTATTGAGGGTTTTATCAATAGCCGTAATTTGCCCCGCTAATTCATGACTATTACCTTGTGAAACATCACGTAAGATAATGCGTTGAGCTTGCAAAGTACCCGTCGTATCAATATAACCTTCTACCTCTAAATTTAACCCGACTACAGCAGCCGTTAAACCTATCCATTGAGTCGTATGGCTGCTTATAATTTTTTGCCCTGCCAAGCTAAATTCATTCGCTGCACTCAAAGCGGTCACTATCCCCTCTAACTCTAAATGAGATTTATTGGGATATTTACCTTGCATCGTTTGCAAACTTAATTGTTGGGCTATTAACACTGCATTGTTGGGTAATTGTGTAGCCTTGACCTGTACAGTTTGCCCATTAGCTAAAGTTTGCCCACCCCAAGCTAGTAAATTTGCAGTGCTATAATTAATAGTTAAACCATTGATTTTGAAAGTTTTTAATTCGGGCTTTAACTGACTAATTGCCCCCATCAGTTGTAAGCCTTCAGTGGTTTGATAGCTATCCGCGATTAAAGCAATACTACTGGCTTTAATCTTCCCATTCGGTAAGCGATCACCCGAAATTTCTAATACATTGCCAAGTTGTAAATCTGTTAATTGATCAAAACCATGTAAAACCGTTAGTAAATCAAGCTCGACGGTTTGCCCTAATACGTTTAAGCTTTGGTTTTGACCCTCCGCTGTTATCGCCTCGACAACCCCTTTTACTAAACTGTCAAAGCTCACTTGTGTGGCAATACCACTCACACCATCGGTATTCACAGAGCCTGTTACGGTAATAAACTCACCCGCAGCGAAACTACTTTGATCAGCCACCCGACTCCCATTACGATACAACCCCGCATCATTGACTTGATAATGAATACCATTGACATAAATGCTACCGAAGCCCGTAATCCGCCCTGCGGTAATACCTGTCCCTGTCATACCCCCTTCAACTAAGGTTAGTGCATCACCACAACTGCTTAAACCGATAGCAGCGCTCAGCATTAAGAAAGCTAAGTTAATCTTCATGGCGGGTTTCCTTGCTGGCCATTGGCTGCTCGAAATAATAAATCCCAACCCCTGCTTGCATCCGTCCTGTCCCTTGGATTTCAGGGTGATGGTCACGATCATGTTGATAGAGCCATTGATTAAAACGTAATAAGAGTTGATGAGCGTCTTTACGTACAAAGCTACGAAAAGCGGGTAAAACTTCTTGGGGCAAATTGTTATAACTCACTTTACGTTGATAATAACGCTCGTCTGACGGAGCTATTAAATTATGATTAATCGTCATCACAAGCAGTGACACATCGCTGCCTAATAATTGCAGCTGGGCTTCATCATCTTTATCAGGAATATAAGTCGCATTTAATAAACGAACTGAACCATCCTCTAAAGTCTCTACAAGTTGCACGCGCTTCATTTCATCTAGCATGGCAAAACTCGACATATCCCCACTATAACGCTGCACCAACTGCTCAAAACTTTGCTCTGTTCCACGAAACGCTAGCACAGCGGCTTGCCCTTCACTATCCAAAAAATTGGCATCATGCAACCAACCATTCAGCACCCGTAGAACACGGTTAAAGCGAGGGGCTACTTCCGTGATTTCGGCTTGGCGCAGTTGTGTGACCTCTTTACGGGTTAAACCTGTAATCACAGCAATACGTGTGGTGGTGGCACGCTCACCCGAAGCCGTTAATTCATCCTCAACTACTTCCACATAAGCTTGCTTGGCTAACTGCGTAAATTCACCAAAAGCAACTCCCTTGCGATATAAAATTCGCATAAGGCTTTTAAGTATTTGGTAAAGCGCAGCACGCAGGATAGTGTTCATTAATGGGATTTTATTCCCATTCATGAACTAAGTGCAAGCAAAAAACGATCAAAGGATGGGAAAATTTTCCCTTTAATAGAAAAGGACAATAAGATTAACAATAAAAAAGCCTTCCAATGGAAGGCTTTTAATCATCTTGAAACTTAAAACTTGCTTAAAGTTTAACCAGTGAATTGCTTAAGTGCTTGCCAAACTTTTACTGACAATTTCATAAACATCCGCAGATAAGCCTTGATGGGCTTGAATACGCTCCAATTGCGCTCGCATTAATTGCGCTCGACCCGCTTCATAATGTCGCCAATTCATCAAAGGCCGAACCATTCGCGCTGCAACTTGTGGATTACGTTCATTCAACCACAGCACCCGCTCTGTTAAGAAAGCATAACCGCTACCGTTAGCCGCATGGAAATGCCAAGGATTACGCATAGCAAAGCTGCCCACTAATGCGCGAACCTTGTTCGGATTACGCATATCAAATAGTGGATGCTCCAGCAATTTTTCGACCTGTTGCAAGGTATTAGGTAAGCTAGAGCTAGCTTGGAGTGCAAACCATTTATCCATCACTAACGGATCATGCTGCCAACGATCATGAAAATGCTGTAAAGCGGCGACTCGTTCAGGGCAATCAATATCCACTAATACGCCTAAAGCAGCGAGGGCATCTGTCATATTATTAGCTTGTGCATACTGCTCTGCGCACAAAGCAGGCACAGCTTGATCCGCTAAATGTCCTAAATAGGCTAAACAGGTATTTTTCAAACGGCGCTTACCCATACTGGCCGCATCAATTTGATAAACACCTTGGTCTTGTAAGCGATAGAAGATAATCTCAAAATCTAAGCGTAAAGCCTTGGCTAAAGTACTCAGTACAAACTCTCGCACCTGATGAATCGCTGCCGGATCAGCAGGGCGTATATGTTCTGCAATATCGGTTTCAGAGGGTAAACTTAAAGCTTCAGCCCGCAAGGCAGGGTCTAAGTTTTCATCCGTTAAAACGACTTGCCATGCACAGACAAACTCATGACTTAAACCTAAAGGTGCACCTTGCTTTAAATCGAGCAACAAGGCCTCAAAGGCTCGCATCGCTAAGCGCTGCCCTGCATCCCAACGATTGAAAGCATCACTATCATGCTTCATGAGAAAAATCAGCTCAGCCTCCGTATAAGGATAAACAAGGCGCACGGGAGCTGAAAAATTACGCAGCAACGAAGGCACAGGTTGCTCAGGCACTTGAGTAAAAGTGAAGCTCTGCTCAGCTTGGGTTAGCTGCAAAATACCATCACACTTTTTGCCATCTACATAAAGAGCCAAATCAGCCCCTGTCTGACCCAGCAAACCTAATTGCAAGGGGATCAATTGCGGCTGCTTCTGTTGGCTTTCGGGCGTCGCGGGAATGCTTTGCACACAAGCTAAATGACAAGTTTGCGCAGCCGCATCATAACTCATGGTCACTTTAACTTCGGGCGTTCCTGCTTGATCATACCAACGCTGCAATTGCTTTAAATCTGCCTGATTGGCATCCGCCATCGCCGCAAGAAAATCCTCCGTCGTCACCGCTTGCCCATCATGGCGAGCAAAATACAAATCCATGCCCTGACGGAAACCTTCGCGCCCTAATAAGGTTTGATACAGGCGCACCACCTCCGCCCCTTTTTCATAGACCGTCATGGTGTAGAAATTATTAATTTCCATATAAGCGGCGGGACGAATCGGATGTGCCATTGGACTGGCATCTTCGGTAAATTGGAAAGTACGCAGCATGCGCACATCTTCAATCCGCTTCACGGCCGGCGAATGAAGATCCGCTGTAAACTCTTGATCACGAAAAACGGTCAAGCCCTCTTTCAAAGACAATTGAAACCAATCCCGACAAGTAACCCGATTCCCTGTCCAATTATGAAAATACTCATGACCAATCACCGATTCAATATTAATATAATCTTGATCAGTCGCTGTTTCGGGGCTAGCAAATACTAATTTAGAATTAAAGATATTTAAGCCTTTATTCTCCATTGCCCCCATATTAAAGTCATCCACCGCCACGATCATATAAATATCGAGATCGTATTCTAAGCCAAAGCGCTGCTCATCCCAGCGCATAGCGCGCTTCAGGGACTGCATAGCATGTTCACATTTATTAATATTATGTGGCTCAGTATAAATACGCAGGGTAACTTTTCGACCAGAACCTGTTGTATAAAAATCCTCTACATGATCTAAACGCCCTGCGACTAGCGCAAATAAATAAGCCGGTTTACGATAAGGATCTAACCAACGCGCCCAATGTTTACCCTCTTCTAATTCACCTGCTGCCACTAAATTACCATTGGATAATAGCACTGGATATTTAGCACGCTCAGCGACTAGCTCTGTCGTAAACAGTGTCATGACATCCGGTCGATCTTGGTAATAAGTAATCTTACGGAAACCTTGTGCCTCACATTGAGTACAAAAATTACCACTGGATTGGTATAAACCTTCTAAGGCAGTATTTTTTTGTGGATAAATGCGCGTAACAATTTCTAAACTAGCTTGTGCAGGCATATTGAAGACCTGCATACCGCTAGGGGTTAGTTGATAATCTTGAGTTACTTGTAAATAACGCCCATTTAATTGCACACTGATGAGCTCTAAATCCTCACCGTCTAAATCCAAAGTAGTATGGACTAAATCACTCGGATCACGCTGATAATGGGCTTTACTGGTTACTAAACTAAACTCATCCCCTAATTCAAACTTTAAGTGTAAAGTTTCAACTTGATACACAGGAGGCGTATAATCTTTTAAATAAATGGTATGTGGCTGCCCTTCTCTCATTATGTCTTCCTAATAGTTAACTGATCTTCGCGTATAAAGCTTGCTTCAAGACAGGATACTGTGGATCAGTGGTTGGTATAAAGCCTAAACGCAATAACAAATCAAGATTGACTAAATTGCAATTATCTTTAAATGCAAAAACTTCTGCTGTTAAATCTGCTAATTGAGCCAATGGAATTAACTGAAATTGCTCGACCTCGCCATCGGTATTTTCTGGAATAAAATTTTCCGGTAGCCATAGATCGTAAATAAATAAAGTGGAGTCTTCTAAGCCACGACTTAAAGCTTGGCGGTAATGCAATGTGCTAACAGGCTGAGCTTGCTTTGCTAAAGCGGCTGGAATATTCGCCTCTTCTTTAGCCTCTTTCACTAAATTATTCAATAAACTAAGGC
>JBJOOT010000181.1:0-7168 GCA_046051185.1 Pseudomonadota bacterium
TGTTATTTAGAGTGCAGCTTGTACTTCTGCACGAGTCGGCAAATTAGCCCCACGCCGCGAACAAGTAATTGCTGCTGCGACGACCGCAGTATGACCAATCTTAAATAAGGTGTCGCGATTAAGCTGTTCAGACCAAACAGCTGTAGAATTCTTTAAGCCAACGACTGCATCCAATAAAGATGCTTGGAAGGTATCACCCGCCCCGACTGTATCAATCACTTTAACGGATTGACCCGACACATCGACTTGGGCTTGATGACTCCATAATGATGCACCCTTACTCCCTCGAGTCAGTGCGATCAACCGTGGACCTTGTGTTAACCAATGCTCAACAACTGCTTCAGGTCGTTGATCAGGATAGAGTAGATGCAAATCTTCATCACTCACTTTTACCAAATCAACTAAAGGCAACAGTTCTGCAATTCGCTGACGCCAAACTTCATGTTTTGGCTCAACATTCAAGCGCACATTGGGATCAAGAGAAAGAAGGCGCTTGCCCGAATGTTGCTGGGCAAGCGCAAAGTACGAATCGGCCGTCGGCTGTGCAACGATGGAATAGGAACCGAAGTGAATAACCGCTGTCCCCTCAAGATCAACACGAATGTCATCTAAAGTTAACAGACGATCCGCCGCGCCGTTACCGTAAAAAGCATAACTAGGTACGCCCGCAGCATCCTGCTGGACGAAACCTAAAGTAGTGGGTGCTTGCTTGCGTACAATCAGCTCGGTATTAACACCTTCTGATTGCAAGCTAGCTAAAAGCCGCTCACCTAAAAAGTCTGTGGAAAGCCCTGTCAACATTGCAACCGGACAACCGAGCCGTGCCAAGCCTACAGCCACATTAAGTGGCGAACCACCGACACGTGCACTAAGCGGTACTTCAAAAGCTGCTTGATCCACAACTTCTGTTGTAAAAACATCGAATAGCGCTTCACCACAGACCAAAAACATGATTGGCTTTACCTAACTTAACTTAGACTCAAATTAGAAGGTGTAGTTAAAGCGTACACGTGCCGCATTAACCTTGTCATCTGTACCCTTCACGCCACCAATGTCAGTTGCTTTAGAGGTACTTGCAGCAAACGTAACTGAAGCGTCTTTGCTACCAAATAAAGGAAGGGTATAAGCACCAAAGAAAGTATTTAACTTAGGATCAGCACTAGCCATATCATCTTTAGAGGTAATATAACCTACACCCCAAGGACCCTGAGTAAAGTTTAAAGCAACAGAAGTAGTATCTACACCATCATTATCTGCATTTTTCTTACTGAAACTAGCATTTGCAGTACCACCAGCTACATCAAAACCTGCGCCCAAACCAAAACCAGTGTGAGAAGACTCTGTACCGCCGACTGGTGTACTTTTCACACTTTCTAAACCAGCTCGTAAAGCAAAAGCACCTGCTTTATAAGTTACAGCAGGACGTACCGCAGCAAACTTATCAAAATCACTGGTATTTTTAGCACCCATAACGCCCAACTCGAAATTCATCGCATCATTAGGCTTAAGATGGAAAGCAGTATGGATCACATTATCTTTACGACCACGAGCAGCATTTGTGCCATAAGGCCCCATACCACCTGCATGCTCAGCTACAGTGTCTTTGCCAACTGGGAAAAGGTCAATACCTTCAAAACGACCAATTTGAACGTCCCAATTACTGCGTCCCATTTGTAAGTAAACATCATCATAACCTAAACTGTTACCTTTAAAAGGTACTAAAGGTTGAGCAACACCTTTAATAAAATAGTTGTCACCTTTCAACTCACCCGTAGCATTTAACTTAACACGGCCGCCATTATAATAACTACTACCACCTGCATCCGTATCTTTTGCGGTTAGATCCAGTTCCAGATCCCCGCCGATACTGAAAGTCTTCTCTTCTGCTTGAACATTCAAGCCAACTAATAAAGCAGCTATCCCGCAAGCAACGCTCAATTTCAATTTGGTTTTCATTGCATTTACCTTCGCTATTCAATCAAAAACACGGTTATTAAAACACACTACCAAAGCGCTTTGAAGCACAAAACACTCGCAGCCCATTAAAACTTTTCCCACACTAACTCTTTAATTTTTTCAACAGCTGAAAAAAATAATCTCGTAAAGTTGCATGCTTGTCAACTTAGAAAGCGTTGCAATAACCGTATCATTAATAAAAAGTTAATGATACTAGGTTAATGTCTTGTTCTTATCCTGTCAATAATTAATTCAAATTGATTTATTAACCCAAGCTACCATTCCATGTACTTTAATAAGTACTTCATAAGCTAGCCTGCTACTCCCCTGCCTTTGGTACCTTTGATAATCTTTTTAAAAATTTTGCTTGCTTTTAAAGAATTAGAATATTAATATTTTCTTATATTCTTCCTATTCAATTCAAAAGCTGATTATCAGCCTATCCCAGCTAGAGGTATCTGTTCATGGAACTTAGAAAAATTACATTAGCGATAGCTATCTGCGCAGTCGCAACTACTGCATCTGCTACCGACTTTTTTAATGGTTTTGACAATGGCACAGGTGCTGGAAATGCTCAAGGTGTAGGTCAAGGCCAAGGTTATACTACGGGTCAAGGGACAGGCTATGGCACTAGCAAAGGCAATGTTGACGGCTGGGGTAGTGGTAAAGGTACAGGTGATGGTGAAGTTGATTTTTCAATTAACTTCAAAGGTAAAGGCAATACCGACATGAATTCTGATATGGTCGGGCGGGGTAATGGTACTACCAATGGTAATTTCAACGGTCAAGGTACAGGCTCGGGTTTAGGCTATAACAATTGGAATGGTTATACGAATAGCATGACCAATGGCGGCGGTTATGCACCTTGGGGTGGTATGCCGAATTGGGGGGGATACTATCCTTATCAAGCTTATCAACAGCCGATGATGCCGCAGATGGTCGCCCCTCAATATGCACCGCAGTATGGTATGCAGCAGCCCTTCATGCCGATGATGCCGCAGATGGTCGCCCCTCAATATGCACCGCAATACTTGCCACAATACGGCATGCCGCAGTCTATGCTGCAAAATCCTAATTTTGCTCAAATGCAGCAACAAATGGCGGCGCAACGCGCTCAAGCAGAAGCGTTCTATAAGCAGCAAATGGAAGAGCAACGCAAAATGATGGAAGCACAAAGTAAAGCAGCTACGGCAGCTGCACCGGTTGCTCCCACTGCCCCTATTGCTCCAGTTGCTCCAACTCAAGCACCCGCAGCACCTACTGCACCGGTAGCAGATCCTGCTGCTCAAGCACCGGCTAAGACTAACTAAGACTCATTAATTAATTTAATAAGTTAATTGAGTAATGAGGTTAATTGACGGATAAGCTTAGCTCACAAGACTAGGCTTATCCGTTGCCTGCACACAGGCTTTAATTAAGGGCGAACCTGCATAAATAAACCCCGTATAAATCTGCACTAAAGCAGCCCCTGCTTGTAATTTACTAAGTGCATCTTGAGCAGACATAATCCCGCCCACACCAATAATTGGAATTTGTGTTCCCAAACGCTCGTGGAATAGGCGAATGACCTCGGTTGAACGCTCCGTGAGGGGTTGACCACTTAAACCGCCCTGCTCTGCTCCATGTTCTAAAGAGGCGACAGCCGTTTTATCTAGCGTTGTATTCGTAGCAATCAAGGCGTCCATCTTGCAAGCTAATAAAACCTCGGCCATATCAGCAATCTCTTCCGCACTTAAATCAGGAGCGACTTTCACCGCTAGTGGTACATAACGCCCCTGTTGATTGGCTAAGCTCGCCTGCTCTTGCTTTAAAGCTGTTAATAAACGCCTTAATTCATCACCATATTGTAAGCTTCGTAAACCGGGGGTGTTAGGAGAGGAAATATTAATGGTCACATAATCAGCATGCGCATAGACCTTACGCAAGCCCAGCAGATAATCTTCAACTGCCCGTTCAACGGCTGTATCAAAATTCTTACCAATATTGATCCCTAAAATGCCTTGATACTGAGCCTTAGCCACCTGCCCCAACAAATACTCCAAACCGTGATTATTAAAGCCCATACGATTAATAATCGCTTTTGCTGCTTTCAGGCGGAATAAACGTGGATGAGGATTGCCGGGCTGTGGACGAGGTGTCACTGTCCCAATTTCAATAAATCCAAAACCACAACTGGCTAAAGCATCAATATACTCCCCATTTTTATCTAAGCCGGCCGCTAAGCCGACCCGATTAGGAAATTTAATACCCATAAGCTCTACGGGGGTCGCTAACAAGGCCGTTGCTTGACCATTGAGACCTAGGCGATAGGCTAGTTTTAATGCTTTTAGGGCAGTGTGATGTGAAAATTCAGGGGGGAGCAGAAAGAGTAATTCACGTAACAAACGATACACGGGCAAGACCTCAGCTGGCAAACGGACACAAAACAGGGATTATCCTAAAATTTATGCACTGCAACAATGCTAGCTAAGAAAAACAATCCTTAGCCTCGCCACAAGCTATGGCATAATAAGGCGCTATTTTTAAGACTTGAGAGAGGATTCTGCATGGCAACTTCACCCTTTTATCCGCCCCAGCGTATTTTAATGGGACCTGGCCCTTCCGATGTTAGCCCTCGTGTGTTGCAAGCAATGGCACGCCCGACACTCGGCCATCTTGACCCTTTATTTGTCCATATGATGGATGAAGTTAAAGGCTTATTGCAGTATGCCTTTCAAACTAAAAATGAGCTGACGATGCCCATTTCTGCCCCTGGCTCTGCGGGGATGGAAGCGTGTTTTGCTAATCTAGTCGAACCCGGTGATAAAGTCATTGTTTGCCAAAACGGTGTTTTTGGCGGGCGCATGAAGGAAAATGTCGAGCGCTTTGGGGGTATTGCCATTATGGTTATGGATGACTGGGGCAAACCGGTAGACCCTGAAAAAGTTGAAGCCGCTTTAAAAGCGCATCCAGATACAAAGATTCTTGCCTTTGTCCATGCAGAAACCTCAACAGGCGTGCGCTCAGATGCCAAGCTTTTAACTGAATTGGCTCATCAATATGGTTGCTTAGTGATTGTTGATGCGGTCACTTCTCTAGCGGGTTCGGAGCTGCGGGTCGATGATTGGGGGATTGATGCGATTTATTCAGGTACTCAAAAATGCATGTCCTGTGTACCCGGTTTATCCCCTGTCAGCTTTGGTAGCCGTGCAGTCGAGGTCATCAAAACGCGCAAAACCAAAATTCAAAGCTGGTTTTTAGATATGAGCCTGATTATGGGCTATTGGGGCGGTGGCACTAAACGGGCTTATCATCATACCGCGCCTGTCAATACCCTGTATGCCTTGCATGAAGCTTTAATCATGGTACAAGCTGAAGGCTTAGAACAGGCATGGGCGCGTCATCAATATCATCATCAAGCGCTGAAAGCGGGCTTAGAAGCGATGGGTATTCAATTTGTAGTTGAGGCGGCTGCACGCTTACCACAATTAAATCTCATCACCGTGCCTGAAGGCATTGATGAAGCAGCGGTACGCACTCGCTTATTGAATGAATACAGTATCGAAATTGGCGCAGGTTTAGGTGCTTTAGCGGGTAAAGTCTGGCGAATTGGCCTTATGGGTCATGCCTGTAATACTAAAAATGTGCTTATTTGCCTAGGCGCTTTAGATGCTGTGCTCAGCTCTTTGCAAGCGCCCATTGAATCTGGTGTAGCCGTAGCTGCGGCACAGACATTTTATCAAGCTTAAACATTGAAGCTTAAATATTAAAACTTTGATAGCAAGCAGATAGTTAAAAACTACCTGCTTCTATCGACTTTGGTAAAGCGGTTTGCTCACGCAGCAGTTGTAGATGGTCAATCGTTGCATAGCCATCTGCAGGAAAACCTGTATCTGCCTGCCAACGTCGTAAGGCTGCTCGGGTATTGGGCCCAATATTGCCATCAATACCATCGGTGCTATAGCCGACGGCACTTAATCGCTCTTGTAGCTCAGCTTTTTCTAGGCGACTTAAGGCTAGCTCATGACGAGGCCATGCCGCTTGCACGTCTAAGCCGCCTTTTAAGCGCTCAGCTAAATAGCCGGTCGCTAGCGCATAACTAATTGCATTATTATATTTAAGCAAGACATTAAAATTCGGATAGCTTAAAAAAGCAGGCCCTCGATAACCGGCGGGCACAATCACCGCCGAGCGTGTTGTACTTGCGGCGTTTAAAGGGCTACCATCTACCCGATAAACACCTTGCGCCATCCAATAACTCAAAGCTTGCCAATTAGCGGGTTCGGTTTCTGACCAATCAAAGGTCACAGGCAAAACGACTTCCGCTCCCCACGGCTGCCCCTGCTGCCAACCGGATTGAGATAAATAATTAGCCGTCGAGGCCAAGGCATCAGGAATACTTTCGCGCAGATCGCGTTTGCCATCACCGTCAAAATCGACAGCAAACTCCTCAAAGGTGGTGGGAATAAACTGGGTATGCCCGAGCGCACCCGCCCATGAACCCCGTAAACTATTAATCGACATATCCCCCGCTTGCAAAATCCTTAAAGCAGCGAGGAGTTGATTACGCCAAAAATCACGGCGCTCTTCACGTCCTTGATAAGCTAGGGTAGCTAAAGAGCGAATCGCTGAATAATTGCCTAATTGCTGGCCATAGCTACTTTCCATCCCCCAAATAGCCACAATGTATTCAGCATCCACTCGATAAGTATCACTGATTTTTTTTAGGAGGGGTGCATACTCTTTCAGCACATAGCGACCTTGCTCAATCCGCTCTGGAGAGACAGCACTGTCCATATACTCCCAAATCGGACGACTAAACTCGGGCTGATAGGCATCGAGTCTGAGCACTTTTTTATCGGTTAATAAGCCCCGAAAGGCTAAATTCAAAGTAGCTTCATTAATTCCTCGCTGCTGCGCAAATTGCCGAAAATTACTTTGCCAAAGCATAAAGTCTTGATCAGAAAATACTGTATATCCAAACAAGATTACGATAAAAAGAATGCCAAGTTGTAGTGTACGCGCTAGCTTGCGACCCATCCTTAAAACCAAAGACGTCAATGTAAGGCGCTATCATAAACAAACTTAAGCAGGCCTGCATCGCCTGTTGAAGCTTATTAGTCGATTAGGAGCTTTTTATGCCTCAAGCTGTATTTCTTGATTATGCCAGTACTAGCCATGATGACCTTGATCTGACACGGCTTCGGCACGCTTGTGGACAGTTACAACTTTG
>JBJOOT010000182.1:0-7163 GCA_046051185.1 Pseudomonadota bacterium
ATTTGTGGGTCACTGAGGGATTGGATCGTTTCATATTTCATGCCCGCAGTATGCCAAAACAGACTCCACCTAGTCGATCAAGTTTGCAACTTCGAGGGGCTATTTTTTGACTTATGAAAGAGGTCTAATAATTACCCCCTTCATAAGGTGAAGTTCTTATGGATAATGCCCTCCTCAATCGTAGCCTTGAGTTTTTACTCCTACCGCCCGGTCAATTGTTAGTTTTAGCACTGATTGCCTTGATCTGGAGAAAACACAAAATGCTCCTATGTAGCCTATTCATGCTTGCTGTTTTACAGGTTTTCATTTTAAGCCTGCCACTTACTTCGAACTGGCTACTAGGTCAATTAGAGGATCAATACCCACCTCGCTTCGAACTATGGAAGCAAACCCCACTACCGGAAGCGATTGTTGTTTTAGGTTCAGGGCGAAATTTAAATGTTCCAGAATATGCCGGTGGCGAAAGTACCTCTTTGGCTGGGATTGAGCGCTTACGTTATGCCGCCCATTTACATCGGGCAACTGGCTTACCCATCTTAGTTACAGGCGGTAGCCCATTGGCTGAGGCACGTAGCGAAGCAGAACTCATGCGTGATGTTTTACAAGATGAATTTCAGGTTCCTGTCAAATGGCTAGAAACTGAAAGTCATACCACTTGGCAAAATGCTCAATTCACCGACAAAATCTTAGCAACAGCAGGGATTCAATCGGCTTGGTTAGTCACACAAGCTTGGCATATGCCACGTAGCCTATATTCCTTTCGAAATCGCAAAGTACAATACTTACCAGCCTCCGTTTCCTATAGTGGTGCCATTCAATGGACGGATTACCACATGAACTATATCCCCCAAGCCACGGCTCTTGTACGTAGCTCGATTGCACTACACGAATGGATTGGCTTATGGTGGTATCGTTTACGTGAAAAGCTGCAATAGTTAAAAACCACCACGCCAACTTAAGGCCGCTGTTTATAAAACTGCAAAGGTATTGCAGTGGGTACAGCACTCGGCGGGGGCTGTTTGCGAATATGTTTTTTCATTTTACCCATTACATGCATTTCGCACGGGCGGCATTCAAATTTCAAGGTATAAGTTTCGTCGCCATTTTTGAGAATTAAGGGATCAGCACGCACTTGTCCCATAACCCCTTGCACACCTTTGGCTTGTTTGGGGCAGAGATTATAAGAAAAGCGCAGGCAATGCTTGGTGATCATTAAACTTACTTCACCGGCTTCCTCATGCGCTTCATAGGCAGGTTCAATCACCTCTACTCCATGTTGGCGATAAAACTGCCAAGCCAAGGAGTTATAAACATTCGCTAGATAAGACAAGCTAGTCTCAGGATAAGTCGGAGCAGGTGTCACTGGCAGTTTACGGGCGGGGCGCTGCCATGCCGCAAGGCGAGCTTGCTCTAAAGCGGCGACGGCATCACGCCGCAATTGATTTAAGCTCGACACTGGCACAAACCAGGCTTGGCGCAAATTAAGCTGAATCGCTTGGGCGACAAACAGGGTATTACCTAATTTA
Source organism: Pseudomonadota bacterium (assembly GCA_046051185.1). Lineage (GTDB taxonomy): Bacteria > Pseudomonadota > Gammaproteobacteria > Thiotrichales > Thiotrichaceae > Thiolinea. Next base: position 1,527 of record JBJOOT010000182.1, read on the forward strand.
CCCAAATTATCGCGTAAACTAGACCATGCTTTATCCGCTTGACGTGCTGGCTCTAAAATCAGATCCAATTGAGCGCTAGCCGTAATATTATCCGCATCGGTGAGGCTTAAACTTAAACCTGTCGGAGTTTCATTTAAACTTAGCCAAACAGGGATCAGCCGCTCTGCGGATTTTTTTAAGAGCGCTAATTCCCAAGCATGATCACGATTTCGTGAAACGACAGCCCCCACTTGCAAGCCCACTAATACACTTGGATCATTCGGCATAATTCGCCAAATCAGCTCCCCTGCTTTGTTTGTACCGCGTTGTTCAACCGTATTCGCTTGCAAACCGACGACTTCACGCTTACGCATAAAATTAAGGCCGTCCCCATTCGCCATCGTCTCTGTCGTGGCAACCTCCAGCCAATCCTTACTGACTTGGCAGACTTCCCCTAAACGCAAGCCGACAAATTTGGGTGAATCGAAAGCTCCAATGTCATCTTTGCGCCCTGTCGCAAAATAATCCGTGCTACCCCGATGGAACGTTTTATCTGGATTAGGTATGAAAAAAATCTCGCTCGTACCTGAACTCGCTCGTGTCCATTCCGAGCGACGCTCTAAAATCTCATCAAGTAATTGCCGATAATATGCGGTGATATTTTTTACATAGGAGACATCTTTATAGCGCCCTTCAATTTTCAGCGAACGCACTCCTGCATCGAGTAAAGCCTCCAAATTCGCCGCCTGATTATTATCTTTCATCGACAACAAATGCTTATCAAAAGCAATCACTGCACCAGATTGCTCTGTCAGGGTATAAGGCAGACGACAAGCTTGAGAGCAATCTCCACGATTTGCACTGCGCCCTGTTTCCGCATGACTGATATAACACTGCCCAGAAAAGGCCACACATAAAGCGCCATGAATAAAATATTCAATCGTTGCTGTATCACCGACTGCCTGCGCAAGCTCACGAATCTGTGGCAAGCTGAGTTCTCGTGCTAATACCAGCTGCGAAAACCCCGCATCAGACAGAAATTTGGCCTTGGCCGCAGAGCGAATATCGCATTGGGTGGAGGCATGCAGTTGGATCGGTGGAATATCCATGGTTAACAAAGCCATATCCTGCACAATCAGTGCATCGACACCGACATGATACAATTCATGCACCAAACGCCGCACCGGCTCTAATTCAGCCTCGTGCAAAATAGTATTGAGCGTGACAAAAATACGAGCATGAAAACGATGTGCAAATTGCACCAATTCAGCAATGTCTGCCACCGTATTGCTCGCATTATGCCGAGCACCAAAATCCGGCCCTCCTATATACACTGCATCAGCTCCATGCAAGATTGCCTCACGCGCGATTTCAACAGTTTTAGCAGGGGCAAGGAGTTCGATTTGATGGGGCTGGAGGCTCATGGTGCTTGATTAACTAACAATTAAGAGTGGGAAGTATAGCAGCTTAGCCATCAAAAAGGTTTAGTGTAATACTCAAGATAGCTGGCCTTCTCAGTCCCTTGCTATAGTTTAAGAAAAGCTTCTTGAGTCAATACTTTAGGAACTAACCGCTCACTTTTGCTAGGCAGCATCAAGACGATAGTACGGCTATGTTCCTCGCCATAACTCACATGCAAGGGCTTATCCTTGCCATAAAAATACAGACGGTCGAAGGGAATGTTTTGCACAATCCATTGTGCCACTTCCAGCATATTTTCGTCGGGGACAATGAAGTCGCAAGCTGCCCCCTTGCGTTCGCAGATCAAGTTGCCACGGGTATTCACTTCATGTGAAGCGTGTTGGTCACGCTTGGGGTCGATGCTACTCTTAATGTGTTTAGCGAGTTCTGAAGAGCAGAAGCCATAAGTAAGTTCAATACCACCAAAATAATCCATTACTGGGTCGATAATATGCAGGGCAAGCGCAACGAGTGCGTTATAGGTGTCGGGCTGTTTGGGCAGGTTGGGTAAGCCGATGTTAGCTTGGGTTGCGCCGCATTCGATGAAATCGCGGAAGGTGTGGTATTGACCGCAGGGAGCATCCAACGCGGGGATGTGTTGCGAAGGTTGCAGTTCAAAACCGAACACTTCCAAGCGTAAACGCTGCAAGGTAGCATCGAATTGCTCGGGGGGCATTCCGTAACCGTCTACGGCAAATTCAGGGTGGGTTGCCAGCACTTGGTCAAAGGCGAGTTGTTCGTCGTAGTGCGGGAAATCAGGGCTAAGAAAACGCGCCTTTTGGTATAGGTACGGTTGGGTGTAAGTCTCACCGTATTTGTAATAATCGAAATGCTGGTTGACTAAACTGATTTTGATGCGTTCTAGCAAGCGCGGCAGGGGCGATTCTTCAAAGTCATCGTATTTCATCAGCGATAATTTGCCGGATTCGGCATGGATTTTCAGCAAATCGGCAGAAGTCACGTCACCGAAAACGAAGGTGGCGCAACCGATGTAGACCCGCAGAATTGGTGGTAATACCACGACTTGCGAAGTATGGAAGGTGAACGCGCCTTCTTCATCGAGATAGCCATAGCCTTGTACGGCAGCTTGTTGGCACATTTGGCGTAGCAATCCAGGGTTGCCCGCTGAAAATAACAGACGCTCACCATTGGTTTGGGCGTGTTGGTAGTTCTGGAAGAAGACTTTGACATCACGTTTGAGGCTCTCCGGCAAATGGCGGTAGATGCGTTGTTGGTCGAAACGGCGCATCGCAAAGTACACTGTGAGATCATCGCGGCGGCTGTCGAAAGCGAGTTTCAGCAATTCATCACCGTGGAAGCGCTGCAGGAATTTCAGGGCGCGTTGTGCTGTGCCGAACAGCTCTTTACTGACGGCGAGGTTGGGAAATTCGTCGTCTTGAGGTGGTCTGCCTAGTTCTAACCAGCGTAACCAAAGTGCGTCTAATAAGGCTGCGTGTTGTTCGTAGAAGGCACGTTCTTTATCAGCTTTAGTGAGGCGGACAGCACGCTCAGCTTTGGGAGCTTTCGGAACTTTAGGTAATTGACTGATCAGGTGGTTGGCAGTAGCGCGGTTACGGTAACGGCGCTCCAAAAAAGCTTGTTCTGCGTCTTTGTCTTTGAATACGAAAAATACACCAGGGCCGACAGCTACAGGGTCTTCATCGAGTATTTGGCGCAGGTATTCGCGGAATTCTTCTTGGGAATAATAGCGTTGGAAGGTGTTGCGGCTGGTGAGTACGCCATCACGGAATAAACGCCCACGTTCGGAGGATTGTTCGCCCAGCATGACGGCGGCGCACAGGAATTGGGTACAAAGTTGGTATGCGCCTAACACGGCCTCCATGCGTTCGATTTTGTCTTCGATCACATTGATGACAAAACCGAGATTGACTATATCAGCGGTATGCTTGGGGTTGTCAGGGCAGAAATGCGGATCCCAGCCGTTGGCGGTGAGGTGGTTTTGGCGCAGGATGTCAACATCGCTGCCTTTGCCACAACCGTAGTCGAAAATCGTGTGTTTGCCTTCCAGAAACTCATGCTTAGCGAGAAGTTGCATGGGTTTGGAGAGGGCGTAGCGGGTTAGGGCGGTGCGGTGGCGTTCGACATTGGAAGTCTTTTCTGTGATTTCGGGTAGTACTATTTCACTTCCATCGAGTTTAACCAGCTTGTGATCGACGACTTTGTAGCCTGCATTGCGGAGACGTTCTTCCCATTGCCTTTTATAACCGATCTTGCGGGATTTTTGAAATAATCCAGCTTGTTCAAGCTGAGTTGTTAAATCCGCATATAGTGGTAATGATGATGTTACTAAGGGTAGTATTAACTCTTTACGATGCAAAATTGGGGGATTACTCGCATCATAATGGCGTGTAGTTATTTGCTTAGTGTTTAATTGCAAAGTGGTTACACTTAGCAATGCGGGAAAGGGATTATTGATTAAATCACTGTAATATAAAAATGATAAGCGCTCATTATTACGATCTAATTTAATAATGCTAATATCATAAGAGCAATAGGCCTTGGCTAATTCGATTAATTTTGTCTTAGTTTCTATATCATCTACATTATCAATATGAAAATAATGATCCCCTCCAACTAGTTTTCCGTGGAGGGAGCGAAGGTAATTAAAGTTAATTATAGTCACACTATCAAGTAGGTAAGTCGAGCCATGGTGCAATTTTATTCCAAGCAAGCTCTGCTAAGCGTATGCTACGTTGCTCAATCAGATCAGGAGTCCAATCACCCTCAACCATTGAAATAGCTCTCACCATTGGTAAATAACGAGACTTCATTAGCAAGTTTTGAGTGCTATCTGAAAAATCAATACCTTGCTGTTGAGCCTGTTGAATCAGTGGCTCTTGTTCATCAAGGGTTTCTGCCGATAAGATTTTATAAATTAATCTTTTTTGAACCCAAGGGCGATTACCGACCATACTATTCTCTATAGAAGGTAAAAGGGTTAAGTTTCCCAAATGATCAATCAAATCAATATCATCATACAAACTAGTGAGCCAGCCTTCACTAGCCGTTTGAGGGGCAATATGCTCAACGGTTTGTGAGTCTTTTCCTTGCCATATCTCTGGGGTTAACAATGGTAATAACCCTAATTTCCCACTTATTAACAATCCTGCTTTACTTTTGTCAACACTACTATCATGTGCTGCTGCTAATAATACAAATGTGGCAACTGTTTTCTGATTTGAGTAAATAGGTTCTTTAGACACATAACGCACCCAGTCCTCTTTGCCTCCTATAGAAATACGATCTCGACCTTTACTAGGATTATGAAGAATTTCACTAAAAGCTTGTTTTACTAATTTTGGAGGTGGTAATAATTCATTAACACAGCGTGCGATAGGTGGTAACTGAATGGAGGGATAACCTTGGTTCATAATATCCCTATAGATGCCATCTATTCCGGCTGTCCCCTTCCTTGATGCTCTCCATAAAACAGAAAATGCAGTTACTGCTTTAACAATCTCTATAAAATCATTTATTGCCTTAGGGCGAAATTCATTATTTGCTAATAAAACTTGAGAATAGTAACGAACAATAATACCGATAGTAACAGTATGATTGATTTGACGTAAAAAATCTAAGCAAAGAATGGCATCCTGATTATTATCAATGAGCTTTAAGTCAGGTAATTTTTTATTATCATTATGCCAAACATCTCTCATAAATATTGCAGTATGCGATAAGTGCTGAACAAATCTTTTCTGTTGTTTATGCTCCCGATGAGCTTCATAAGATTCCTTAAGAAAGTGGCGTTGATCACTTAGCCGTTTAGAGACCTTTTTTCCTGCTTCAGCTAATGCAAAGGCAATAATTAATTTAGTTGTTGCATCTTGTTTCTCTTTAGATTTTGAGAAACACTCCAGATAGCTTTCTGTTATTACTACATAATTGTAAACTTCTGACTCTTTATATGACTCCAAACCCTCTGTGTGTATAACTCTAGGTTTAAAAGTTTCAAAGGCAGTTAGTGGCTCTCCAGTAGTATTAAGTGATTCAAACATGTCAAAAGCATAGTCTTCATTTTTTGCGGTTACTATGGTTATGGCAACACGATCTAGAACAAAGTTAGCAAATAAAACTAGTCTCATTAATTCTTTATATTCAAAAAAATTATCTGATTTTAAAACTTCGATAATTACTTCAGGTAGGTCATTTTTTAATAAACTATCTTGCAAAATT
>JBJOOT010000183.1:0-7160 GCA_046051185.1 Pseudomonadota bacterium
GTCCTGTTAGATTGTTTACAAAATTAAGTACCTCATCGGAAGTAAGCGATTACAAATAAAGGCAAAATCTTGATTTTTTAATTTAACTGCCAGTCATTATAAGCGAGCACTTTGGCCTCAGGTACTCAGATAACACCGAATCCTAGCCAGCCTCATTCTTCTTGAATGATGTATTTCAGATTAATGTATTCTTTTTTAGGACGAGTGATCTTGGTTCGGTGATGAGCATCACCGATACATTCCTAGATAAAATCATACCTCGTTAGGGTTGAGGGGATAGTCAATCCATACAGGCGAGTTATTGGTGAATAATGGTATGTAATACGCGATTGCGCTCAAAGTAGACTGTATAGTTACCGTAATTCCAAGTGGTAATTTTGGGCCATTTCTTTTTGACTTTGCCTTGTGAAACTTTAACTGAATGCGGTTTGCCAAAGCGTTTACGTACTTGTTGCATACTGGCACCCCGACGAGGATAGGCGGTGCGTTTGTAGATACTATGTTGCAAAGCTGCAGGTACTGCGCCTCTTTCTGCATATGCTACTTGGGGCAATGAGCTACTGAGGACGAGTGGCAAGCAGATCGCAAATGATAATAAGCCAGTTGAGATTTTCATTAAAAACTCCAAGATGACACTGTATTTATTACAGCAAATTAAGCTGTGATTTTGTTGCTCAAAAGGTACAATCGCCACCCATGTTTAGACCATTAGAATTATTCATCGGGCAACGCTATACCCATTCACGGCGGCGTAACCGTTTCATTTCATTCATTTCCTTTGCATCCATGCTCGGCATCATGCTGGGGGTTATGGTGCTGATTACTATTCTGTCCATTATGAACGGATTTGAAAAAGAACTCAGGAGCAGAATACTGGGGGTGGTTGCGCATGTCACGGTTTCAGGGACAGATGGCAAGCTTTCCGATTGGATGCAAAATTATGAAAAGTTGGTCAAAGAGCCGCATGTCGTGGGGGCAGCGCCCTATGTGCAAAAGCAAGTGATGATTGCCAATAGCAATTTATTGCGCGGTACAATCTTACAAGGCATTCATCCTGATTATCAGGATCAGGTTAATGAGCAAGGTTTTGAATTATTAGAAGGGAGTTTTAAGGATTTAAAACCCCGTACTTATGGAATTATTTTAGGGGCGGGTTTAGCCAATTCCTTGCAAGTTGTACCCGGTGATAAAGTGACGGTGGTTGTGCCTCAAGTTCAAGTCACACCTGCGGGGGTTTTGCCGCGATTACGTCGGTTTACAGTGCTGGGTATTCATCAATTTGGCATGCAGGAATTCGATAATATGACTGCCTTCGTGCATTTAGAGGATGCTGAACGGTTATTCAAAATGCAGGGGCAGGTGAGTGGGATTCGCTTAAAGTTGGATGATTTATTTGCAGCCCAACCGTTAGCCCGCGAATTGCAAAACCGTTTAGGTAGCCAATATGAAGTGGCTGATTGGAGTAAGGAGCATGGGAATTTTTTCCGTGCGGTTAAAACTGAAAAAATCGCTATGACATTGATCTTGTTTTTAGTGGTTGCGGTGGCTTTATTTAATCTGGTTGCTTCTTTAGTGATGGCCGTCAATGATAAACAGGCCGATATTGCTATCTTGCGTACTTTTGGAATGGAACCCAATCGAGTCATGCGCATTTTTATGATTCAAGGCAGTATCATTGGTATTTTTGGCACGGTAGTCGGGGTCATTTTAGGGGTACTCTTAGCCTTGAATATTGAGACGATTATTCCGGCGCTTGAGCAAGTTTTTGGCTTTAAGGTCTTTCCTGCCGATATTTTCTATATCAGTGAAGTACCCTCAGATTTGCGGTGGAGTGATGTGTGGTGGATTGCTGCCGCTGCTTTAGTCTTTTCGGTATTAGCTACGATCTATCCAGCACGGCGGGCAGCAGCCGTACAACCTGCGGAGTCCTTGCGGTATGAGTAAGCCCTTTCTACCGTTGGAGCTATTTATTGGCTTACGTTATACCCGTGCACGCCGCCAAAATCATTTCGTTTCGTTTATTTCATTCGCTTCGATGTTAGGGATTGCAATTGGTGTTTTAGTCCTGATCACGGTGTTATCCGTCATGAATGGCTTTGAGGTGACCTTACGGGATCGCATGTTGGGTATGTTGGCGCATGTGACTATTTCTGAAGAGGATGCGCAGTTAGCGAGTACCGAAGCCCAAGTTTTTCGTGAAAAAGTTCAGACTTATCCCTATGTTAAGGCGGTTTCTACGTTTATTGAAAAGCCGGTGATGTTAAACCAAGGCGATGAGGCGCGTGGAGTTCTATTACAGGCGATTGAACCCGAGCAAGAAAGCCAAGTCGCAGATGTATTCAAGCATGTGATTGCTGGTGATATGCAGGCTTTAACAGCCGGTAGTCAAGGGATTGCAATTGGGGCTGGTTTAGCGAAAGAGCTAAAAGTTGAGCTAGGTGATTCACTAACACTGATTAGCCCCACGGAAGATATTCTGGATACTAGCGAATTACCTGTCTTACAACGCTTTACAATTAAAGCGATTTTTCGGGTGGATATGCAAAACTATGATACGGGTTTTGCTTATGTGAACTTGCAGGATGCACAACAAGCCTTGGGTATGACGGAGTCAGTCACGGGGTTACGTTTACGCCTAACGGATGCTTGGCGTGCACCGATGGTAGCTGCCGATATTTATAATCGCTTATTGAATGACTATCCGAGTTTATGGGTCGGTGATTGGACACATCAACAGAGTAATTTCTTTAAAGCGTTGCAAATTCAAAAAAGCGTCATGTTTATTATTCTCATGCTGATTATTGCCGTCGCGGCTTTTAATTTGGTGTCAACTTTGGTGATGGTTGTCACGGATAAAGAGGCGAATATTGCGATTCTACGTACACTCGGTTTATCGCCTGCCCGGATTATGGGGGTCTTTATGGTGCAGGGAAGTCTAATTGGCGTGGTCGGTACGGTTTTAGGGATCGTGTTTGGGGTATTACTGGCCAATTACTTAGAAACGATTGTTCCTTGGTTAGAGCGCTTATTAGATACCCATTTTATCTTTGCTGAGGCGTATCAAATTAGTGAATTGCAATCTAAAGTGAATCCTAGTGATGTGATTTTAATTGCGATTTCTTCTTTATTAATGGCGATTATTGCCACTCTTTATCCAGCTTGGCGAGCTTCTAAAGTGCAACCCGCTGAGGCGTTACGTTATGAATAATGCGAGTTCTTCTACGACAGTTATTAATTGCCAAGATTTAAGTAAACGCTTTCAAGAAGGGCAGTTGGATGTACCGGTTTTAAGTGGCATTAATTTGAGGGTCGGTGCAGGCGATCGAATTGCGATTGTTGGGAGTTCGGGGAGTGGCAAAAGTACGCTCTTGCATCTATTGGGTGGCCTCGATTTACCCACCACAGGCTATGTCGAAGTAATGGGTAAACGGATGGAGCAATTATCCGATAAGGATCGTGGTTTACTGCGTAATCAGTCTTTGGGATTTATTTATCAGTTTCACCATTTATTACCAGAATTTACCGCTTTAGAAAATGTGGCGATGCCGCTATTGATTCGTGGAGTTAAAGTCAGTGAAGCGACCGCACAAGCCGAGGATATGTTGAGTAAAGTGGGCTTGGGTAAGCGTTTTAGCCATAAACCGGGGCAGTTATCTGGCGGTGAGCGTCAGCGGGCAGCTATTGCTCGTGCTTTGGTCACTCGCCCCCATGCAGTGCTTGCAGATGAGCCAACAGGTAATCTGGATCAACATACTGCTGAGCAAGTTTTTGAGCAAATGCAAAGCTTAAACGAGTCCTTACAAACAGCGTTTGTCATTGTTACGCATGATTTGAGTCTCGCACGGCGGATGGATTCGGTGTATCGCTTAGTTGAAGGCCGCTTACAGGCAGCCTAATCATTTAAGTTTTAACGTCAGTTTATCGCTTCGGATGTTGCTCATCTTTAAGCGGTGTGGCCACGCTGGCCGTTGTTTGATCAGTTTTGACGTTTGAACTGCGCAGTGTTTGAGCTTTAAGTGAGTTCAGATCTTGACGCCCACGCCGTTCTTTAACTTTTTGACCAATATGAAATCGCCAAAAAATTTGAATACCATAATAGCCGATTAGCGCCGAAATTAGTGCAACCACCACACAACCCACTATCATGGGTTCCCAGATTTGCCCGAGGGTTTGTTCCAGCCACTCTATATTCATTTCAAAGTGTGGAATTTCTGGCTGATTGAGTAAACGAGCACCGACGACATAAGCACCATAAAACATCGGTGGCCCAGTGACTGGATTAGTAACGAAGACTAAAGCCACTGACATTGGAATATTCGCTCGGAAAAGAACCGCTAAAGCGGTCGCAATCAGGGACTGCCCAGGGAAGGGAATCCACATGCAGGCTAAACCAATCGCAAAGGCTCTAGCAACGCTATGTCGATTAAAATGCCAAAGTGCGGGTAAAAACAAGGAGTTCCCCAAACAACGCAAGTATTTATTTTGCGTGATGGTGTCGGGGTGCGGTGAAAACTTTTTAAAAAGATGCTTCGGCATTATTAACCTAATAATTCATAACAACTGATGAGCATCCCTTGGTTTTCATAGCATGCATGGTCTTGCAATAAGCAGCTTTTTAGGTATTTATTCATTAGTTTGGTTCACCAGCCTGCCCGATCAGCGTTGGTGTTTCCTCATGGTTGTGTTTTCAATCTTAATCTTAGGATTATTAAGGTTACGACCCCTTGGGCGCAAGTACTTCCTCTATACAATCTGTATTTTTCTAAGTTTTTCTTATGCTTGCTGGACAGCAAATCATGTAGTTCAAGCCCAATTACCACAAGTCTTTGAAGGAAAGGATCTACAAGTGTTGGGTCGAGTACAGGATCTTCCTGAGTCATCAAAAGCAGGTTACAAGTTTTTATTTCAAGTAGAAAAGGTTTTGGCGGTAGACGGTCAATTTGAGCCTTTATCTGATCACACAAATGATTTTGCTGGCTTAGTAAAACTCACTTGGTATCCGCAACAAGATAGCTATCTGCCAGAATTACATGCAGGGGAACGTTGGCAATTAGTGATTCGGGCTAAGCGTCCGCATGGTTTAAGTAATCCGAGTGGTTTCGATTATGAGCGTTGGCTGTTTTCGGAGCGCATTCTTGCTGTTGGCTCGGTGCGTGGCAAAGAAGCCGCGCTCCGTTTAGAGCCTCCAGCAGCGTTTTCGATTGATGCCATCCGTGAGCGGATTAATCAAGCAATTGCGCAAGTTTTGGGGGAGCAAACCAGTACAGGGCTAGTGCAAGGCTTAGCGGTGGCTGCTACGGCGGGTATAAGTCAAGAACAATGGCAAATCTTGAAAGCTACGGGTACTGCTCATCTTTTATCAATTTCAGGGCTACATATTGCAATGGTGGCTAGCCTAGGCTTTATACCAATGCTTTTGCTGTGGCGGTGTGTGCCTTCGCTCTATTTATATCTACCTGTGCGCTTAGCAGGCGGCGTGCTGGGAGCAATTTTGGCCACAGCTTATGCTCTGTTAGCGGGCTTTAATATTCCTACCCAACGTTCTTTAGTGATGGTGCTGATTCTGATGCTGGGCTTATTGCTAAGGCAGCGCTTATCGTTTAGTACGAGTTTTGCTTGGGCGGTGTTAGTGGTTTTGATCCTCGATCCCCTTGCTCCGTTGACGCTTGGATTTTGGTTATCCTTCGGTTCAGTGGCGCTTTTGGTCTTACTTAATCAACATCATGCTCCATTAATAGGCGCGTCGCTACCGTCGATGGGTATGAGGCTATTGAATCTGCAATTGGGTTTGTCAATATTTCTGATTCCTTTGAATATTGCTTTTTTCTCAAGCCTACCGATGTATTCACCGCTAGCGAATTTGGTAGCGATTCCTTGGGTTACTTGGGTAGTCGTGCCTTTAATTTTATTGGGTATTTTATGCCTACCACTATCCTTTGAGTGGGCGAGTTTAGTCTGGCAATTAGCAGCTAAAGCATTAGACGGACTCGTTTGGGGGCTAACTTATTTAGCCGAATTGCCGAATGCTTTGATCTATTTTCCAACGCTACCTTGGTATTACTTAGCACTGGCTATATTAGGGATGTTATGGATCTTATTGCCACGTGGTATTCCCGGACGGTGGCTAGGTTTAGTTTGTTTATTGCCTTTAATGACTTGGCAGCCTTTAAAGCCAGCGCTAGGTGAATTTCGTTTAACCGTCTTGGATGTAGGACAAGGTTTAGCCACGGTGATTCAAACCGCTGAGCATAATTTAGTATTTGATACCGGCTCAAAGTCACCGTATGGTTTTGATATGGGAGAGGTTGTGCTTGCACCTTGGCTACGCGCCCAGCAGATTCATGCTTTAGATGTCTTGATGGTTTCACATGGGGATAATGATCATCGGGGTGGGGCGGATTATTTACTGGAGCATTTCTCAGTCCAGCAGTTGTCTACTAATGATCCGGCTAATTTTCCTGATTTATCGGAGCAGTTACCAACCTCGCCCCCCTTGAGTATATGTAAGGCAGGGCAAACTTGGGTTTGGGATGAGGTAAAGTTTGAAGTATTAAATCCGCTACCAACTCTTAAACAGAGTAAGGAAAATAATCAGGCTTGTGTACTTAGAGTCAGTAATGGCGGGCATGCTTTACTATTACCAGCGGATATTGAACAAACTGCTGAACAAGCCTTACTTGAACAGGGCGCTAGGCTACAGGCAGATGTGGTATTAGTCCCTCATCATGGCAGTAAAACTTCCTCATCAATCAGTTTTTTACAAGCCCTTGCTCCTCAACTTGCTATTGTGAGTAGTGGCTATTTGAATCGCTTTCATCACCCCCATCCTAAGATTGTTGAGCGTTATCAAGCTCGAGAGATTGCACTATTAAACACAGCCATTACAGGGGCTATTGAGGTCAATTTTCCTCGGTTAGCACAGCAAGAACTGATAATTTCCTCTTATCGAGAAACACAGGCACATTTTTGGAATAAGCAAGAAAAACCTTGAATGAAAACTACGCTAGATCAATGGTTTTATTCATGCCATGTTTAACTCTTAGAGCATAGTCTTGTGGGTAGATTGTGATCAGCAGCTTGATCCCAAGATCAGTCTAAAGCGCTGTCAACAATAAATAAAATAAATACGACAAGGGCGCATCGTGGGCAATTTTCCTTGG
>JBJOOT010000184.1:0-7154 GCA_046051185.1 Pseudomonadota bacterium
CAATCCATAACCCATTGAATAAATTGCTTAAGCTGAACCAAATCCCTGCAGGGGCTAAGGAATGCTCATCTTGGCCTAAGGCATGCGTTTTCCACTGATACCAAAGAAAACCAATCAAGAGTAGATAAATCAAGCCCCAAATTGAAAATGCATAGTCGGCTGGTGTTAACAGTGTTTGATATTGAGCACTTATATCAGCCACTGTGACACCATTTAACCAACCACTGGAGCTAGCTATATTTAACCCTAGCATCAAGATAAAACTGCCAATATTGAGCCATAATAAATTTTGATTACTTAAGTTCATCCTCATACCCCTTTTAAACAAAAAAAAAGCTTAGCTGAAGTTTTAAGTTTTAGCTTAGGTAATGAAATTCTGCTGAATAAACTACCCCCAACAGCTATTACAACGCAGTACTCAGTGGCTCGAGCTGTAAATACGCCTGTAAACGCTGATTTTTTTCACGTAAACTCGCCATCGAATGACGTAAACTTATTAGCTGCTCATGGGCAAAATCCAATTCATCCTCTGCCCACAGAAAATCTAAATCGCCCGTGGTATCGTCTTCATCCACATAGGCGTCGGGCAATAAAATCGCATTCTGTACACTTAATTGCATAAACTGATCATCAGAACGACGCTTTTGCCACAGAGCGACTAATACTAAAAACAAAGAGCTGAGTGCAGTCATTTTCCATACTAAGGGCGAAGTAAACACACCTTGCCAAGTATTCTCTAAATTCACGACCGATTGCTCTAGCTCCATAAGAGCTAATCGAGGAATGCCCTTTGCCCCTGCAGCGCCCTCTGCTGTCTTTGTTTGAACTTGGGTCATTTCAGTTTGTAGGGCTGCTAACTCTTGCTCACGACGGGTCAATAAACGGTTCTTTTCTTGAACTAATTCTTTAAGCTCCGTATTTTCATGTACGCCTTTAGCCAATAAACTTTGCGCTTGATTTAAGCGCTCTTGCAAATCGCTTAATATTAATCCCGATGCTAATTCCTGAGTTTTTAACACCTGTGCTAAGGGTGGATCAATCGCTAACTGCGTCTCAGTTGTGCTTGTTGATTTAACTAAGTTTTTAGCTAAGTTTAATGTCGGCTGCGTCGGTACAGGTGCAGCCGGCTTCGGCACAGAGGGTAGAGAGGCTATTTGCACAGGAGCTTCAAGAATAGGCTTGCGTCTTACTGCTGCAGGTGTTTTTAATACCGCACCCCGCTTAAGTTGATGGAGATCACCCTTAATAAAGGCATGGGGATTCCGTGCATACAGTGCTAAGACTTTTTCATCTAAACTTAAAGAACTAAGGTTTAAGCGTTCAGCAATAGTAAAAATGGTGTCGGTTTTACGCACGTGATAGCGATATTTAAATGCTAATGGCGGTAAAGGAATCGCTACTTTAGGCATTAATAACTTAGACTTAACTGGCTCAGAACCCGATGAACGAGCTGAGTGCGCTTGCCGAGAGGGCTTCTGGGTAGCTTTGATCGCAGCGGTAGCTTGAGGCAGCGATTCAGATTCAACCGCTTCAACTAAAGCAGCAGAGGTAAGCGACTCCGGCTCCACTTTAAGCGATGCAATCGGAGCTGTTAGCGGCTGCGGCTGAGCTTCGGCCACAGTTGAACGTGGCTCTGAACGAGGTTCAGCCAAGGCAATGGAATAACGCTTTAGCAATTGCCCTTTAGGGCTGGTTAATTCTAATAATAAATTAAACTCAGGCTCAGTAATGGCTTGTGTTGAACTAATCAATAGATAGTTTCTGCCCTGTTTAATAGAACGCGCAAACTTAAGGCTATCCATAAACTGCGGTCGGGCTAATTGAGCTTGAGCAAATAAACTAGGAGGAGCTACATGGACTTGTAATTTAGCCAATTCCTGTTCAGTCGCTTGTAACAATTCAATGCGCGCTTTAAATGGCTGATTGACCTGCGAATTAAATTGAATCTCACCTAAACTCAAAGCAGAGCTTAGGCTAGGATAAGTACTAGCCATCACTAATACTAAACGGATAGCTTGTTTTTTTACCAATTTTACCCTCAATTGCTGCGAATCAGCCATTAGTTATTATTTTTATCTATAGTAATAAGGCTCAGGTTAATCGAAAATTATTCGTCACACAATTTACTACCCACTATCTTAAGTTCATTGGTTTAGTCATTAAGCTCAAGCATTTCAACACACTCAAGCTTACACTATTGTTAGCTTGTATCAGCTTGGTTAATTTTGCTAACTCTGCTAATTTCGTTGTTTGGCTTTAGCAAAAGCGGCTGCCAAAGCATTAATCTGCGCCGGTGCAGCAGGTTGCGGGCGCTTAGGCTTAGACCGTGTTTGAGCCTGCGCGTTCACAGTTTGAGTGGACGGCTGTTTAACGTTTGCTTGCTGAGTCGCTGGCGCTTCTAAGCGCATACTTAACGCAATCCGTTTACGTTCTTGATCCACTTCCAGCACTTTAACTTTGACAATGTCACCCGCTTTAACCACGGTATGTGGATCTTTAACAAACTGATGAGCCAGCATCGAAATATGCACTAAACCATCTTGATGCACGCCAATATCTACAAAAGCGCCAAAATTAGTCACATTCGTTACTGTACCTTCTAGCAACATCTCCGGCTTTAAATCAGCTAAACTTTCAACCCCCTCTTTAAAGCTTGCCGTTTTAAAAGCAGGGCGTGGATCTCGACCAGGCTTATCAAGTTCGTTAAGAATATCGGTAACGGTCGGTAAACCAAATTGCGCATTGGTAAAATCAGCTGGATTTAAAGATTTTAATAAAGATGAATTGCCAATTAGATTTTGCAAATTAGTGTTAGTTTTCGCTGCAATAGCCTCTACAAGACTATAAGCTTCTGGATGCACAGCCGAGCTATCTAAGGGGTTCTCACCACCATGAATCCGCAAAAACCCTGCCGCCTGCTCAAAAGTTTTCGCTCCCAAACGCGGTACCGCCAATAAACTTTTGCGACTGGTGAACCGTCCGTTTTTATTGCGAAATTCGACAATATTATCCGCAATACTCTGATTTAAACCCGCGACCCGCCGTAATAAAGCTGCAGACGCGGTATTCACTTCCACACCCACACGATTTACACAATCCTCAACCACTGCATCGAGGTTCTTAGCTAATTGCGCTTGGCTGACATCATGTTGATACTGCCCTACTCCAATTGACTTGGGTTCAATCTTGACCAATTCAGCTAATGGATCTTGGAGACGACGAGCAATGGAGACTGCACCTCGAATAGTCACATCTAAATCAGGAAATTCTTTGGCTGCCGTTTCGGAGGCAGAATAAACAGAAGCGCCGGCCTCACTTACGACTACTTTTTGTAGCTTTAATTCAGGGTGTAGTTTTATTAAATCAGCGGCTAATTTATCCGTTTCACGGGAGGCTGTGCCATTGCCAATCGCAATTAGCTCAATCTGATAATCTGCAGCAAGCTTAGCTAAACGAGCCAGTGACTCTTGCCATTGATGGCGGGGAGCATGCGGATAAATGGTAGTGTGATCAACAAATTGCCCTGTACTATCAATCACCGCTACTTTAACCCCCGTGCGCAAACCCGGATCTAACCCTAAAGTGGCACGTTGCCCAGCTGGTGCGGCTAGCAGCAAATCCTTAAGATTATGCGCAAATACACGAATAGCTTCCGCTTCAGCAGCTTGGCGTAAATCCCCTAATAATTCCGTTTCAAGCTTAGTTTGTAGCTTTACTTTCCAAGTCCAATGCACGACTTCTGCTAAAAAGGCATCCGCTGGACGCTGCCGATTTTGAACCCCGACTCGCTTAGCAGTCATCAGTTCGCACGGATGGAGCTGTCCTTCTGTTTGTTCAAGATCAATACTTAAACTTAAAACACCTTCATTACGTCCACGTAGCATGGCTAATATCCGATGCGAGGGGGCTGTTTTTAAATGATCCGCATGATCAAAATAATCACGAAACTTAGCACCCTCAGTATCTTTGCCCTTCACTACCCTCGAGATTAATTGAGCTTCTACTTGTAGATACTCGCGTAACTCACCGATCAACTCAGGGTCTTCAGCAAACCGCTCCATCAGAATATATTTCGCGCCCTCTAATACCCCTTTGGTATCAATAAAAGCGCCTTTGAAGGCTTCGTCTTGATTAATATAAGCAGTAGCCTCTTGTTCAGGCTTGAGTTGTGGATTAGCTAATAAAGCATTGGCAAGCGGCTCGATACCTGCTTCGATAGCAATTTGACCTTTGGTACGACGCTTTTGCTTGAAGGGTAGATATAAATCTTCTAAACGAGTTTTGGTATCCGCCGCCGCTAAGGCAGCAGCTAGATTCGGGCTGAGCTTACCCTGCTCTTCAATACTTTTTAAGATCGCAGTACGCCGCTCTTCGAGTTCACGTAAATAAGTCAAGCGCTCATCCAAGGCTCTTAATTGGTTATCATCTAAACCACCGGTCAGTTCTTTACGATAACGTGCAATAAACGGGACGGTTGAGCCTTCATCAAGAAGTTGAACCGCCGCTGTTACTTGGCGAGGAGCAATAGCCAGCTCTTGGGCAATACGATCAGCAATTTTAAGCATAGATAGAGTTATTGGGTTTGAATTTAATAAATAAGGCCTATTATGCAATTAACTGCCACAACTATGAATCAAAAACTGCCGCATGGCTTCAGCAGGTTTAGCCAGCACCTGCTCTTTTTGCCAAATCATGCCACTTTCTAAATGTGGCACAACCCCTAAAATCGGTACAGCTTCGATCTTCCCGCCTTCCAATGACCAAGGGCGATAGACCATATCCGCAAGAATCGTGACACCAAAACCATGAGCCACCAAGCCGCGTACTGCTTCCATCGACTTAGTACGAAAGGCGATATTAGGCTGCAAGCCCTGTGCCTGCCAATAGCGCTGTGTAGCGACTTCACCTTCATCTATCGCTAATTGAATATATGGGTATTGTGCGACATCCGCCAAAGAAGCAAAGGCTTGCTCACGTAGAGGATGATTCGCGGAAGTCCATAATTGGCGACGTGAACGCAAGAGTACATGATAATTAAAGCACTCACGCTGCGAAGTATTAGAAATCAGCACTAAACCTAATTCTAACTCACCCCTCAAGATGGCAGCTTCAATCTCTGGACGCTCCATATCATGCAAGTCTAAATCAATATCGGGATAATGCTGGCGAAAACGTGCCAATAGAGGTGGTAAGAAATAGCCCAACAAAGCATAAGAAGCCCCCATGCGAATCGACCCCGTTAAATGATGGCGCTGAAAATGCGGCTCACTTAAAGCGAGGTCTAGATTCTCTTGAATCTGTTTGGCACGATGGTAAAAATTATAACCCTCAGCGGTTAAACTGACTCCATACGGATGGCGCTCAAATAATTTCACGCCCATTGAATCTTCTAAATGCAAGATGGCATTGGTCACCGTTGATTGGGCGACATGCACTTGCTTAGCCGCCATTGAAAGCTGTCCGGTTTCAGCGGCGGCAATGAAATAACGTAATTGGCGCAGACTAATATCTTTACTCATCACTGAACCTGAAATTTATTTGCTTTGCGGCTTAGGGTTTAAGAATAATTTTCAGCTCCTCTTTAGCGGCCTCTTCTGCTGTTGCAGCCTCTAGTGCCGCAGCCACCGCCGCTGCTTTGGCCGCCTCAGCTGCCACTAATTCACGCATTTTGATGACAAAACTATTCAAAATCATTAATAACGGTACTGCCATAAACATACCTGCCACACCCCAAAGCCAGCCCCAAAATGCTACCGAGATGAAAACAAAAACAGGATTAATCGTGAACATGCGGCCTACAAATAAAGGCTGTATGACTTGCCCTTCGATAATATTCAAACCTAAGATCAGTAAAGCAGGCAACATCGCAGTCGAGATATGATCAAAGGTAATTAAGCCCACAAAACTCACTAAAACCATATTAATGAGTGGCCCCAGATAAGGAATGTAATTCAATACACTAGCAGAGACTCCCCATAGCAAAGGGGTTGGCATACCAATCATCCACATGCCTAAGGCTGTAATAATGCCTAGGCCAATATTGATGAGTGTGATCAATAATAAATAGTGACTAATCTGAAATTGTGATGCTTGGGTAATTCTTAAAAAAGTAATTCGATGCGCCCGATCCTGCCAAGTCATCATTAAGCTTTTAATCATTAACTCGCCAAAGGCTAGCAAGAAATATAGCAATAATAGAAAAAACATAAACCCAACGATAAAAGCTTGAGTATTGTCCATCAGTGTATATAAACGACTGCCTGATTTGACTACGACTTCTTGTGTATCCGGCGACTTCACTGCTGAACCGGTGAGATCGGTAATGGTTTGATCAATTTCCTCGGTAGTTTTTTGCACCTCATTAAAAGAGGAGCGTAGTTCCTCGATTTTAGTTTCAATATTTTGAATTTCATTAGGAAAGCGCTCTACCCAAACTCTAATGGGGTCATACATATTATAGGCTAATACACTGAAGCCTCCGAGCGTTGCCAATAAAACGATCAAAGCGCCCAAGCTTGGTGGTATACGTATTTTTTCCAAGAGTTTGACAGGAATCATCAGCACAAAGGAAAAGACCACTGCCAAAAAAATCGGAATGAATACCGCTTTAGCCAAATACAACACCGCTAAAACTGCAATAATGAATAAGCCCCACAACGGAATTTGCAAGCCCCGTATACCATTCATCTGGACAACGAGTTCATCTTTTAAATTACTTAAATTTGAATTGGGCATATCCCCCCCTAGCCTGCTGATCAAACAATGACTACTCGCACCCGAACCCGAGTACAAAAAGTGTAACAGGATTTGCTGGATGTGCTAACGACCCTCGCTACTCAATTAAGCGTAGCTGATCCTCGCAAAATAGCTGAATTGTTTGATGGCTTAAGCTATCTATTTTTCACATACCTCAAGTCATTTTAAATAATTTTACGATATAAGCAGAATTCCTTAGCATGCTAGTCATAGATAAAGAGAAGAGTTGAGGAGCGCCGCATGACCGCCAAATTACCCAATAATCTGGTTCTAGACGATAAATACACGCTGCAGCAGGGTCGAGCTTATATGAGCGGACAACAAGCTTTAGTCCGCTTACCTATGTTACAAAAACTAAATGATCAGCGGCGGGGCTTGAATAGGGGTGGATTTTTTTC
>JBJOOT010000185.1:0-7047 GCA_046051185.1 Pseudomonadota bacterium
TAATTTTAAAGCAGGAGGTAGAAATTTACGCAGCATGGTTCGTAAATCTAAATCCTGCCCTACTAATAAAGCCAAGGCATATTGAACAGAAACAATCTCTAGTGTCATTTTCATGGTATTTGCTCCGTTGATGAGAAAATACCGAGCACTAAGGTTTTATTAAATAAATCCAAACAAGTATTACCTGCATCAGCTAGCTCCCCCAAAGACAAGCCCCCGACTAAAGGCACAGCGGGTGGCAAAGCTTGATGGATCGTCTGCAGCTCATCGGCAAAACGATCTTGTAAAAATAAAGTACGACTAATGCAATCAAATAATAAAGCCATCCAAGGTGAATCATCCATTTGGATGTTTTGTACACAGCGTCGTGAAGCCTCTAGTAAGTTATCAACCTCGCCTTTGAGAATATAAACAATATGATTGACTGGTACTTCCCCGACACACACTAGGGCATTGCCTTTGCGAAAGAGTGGATCACGTACTACGACTTCCCCAGAAATCCGATCTAAACCAAAAGGATAAGCCTTGGCCAACTCAAAAAAGTTATCAGCCGCAAAGGTCTGACCACTATCCTTTTCAACCACTTGCCGATAAACCTCAAAGGCAGGTTTATAGTTAAGCGTAGTAATAGTATTGTCATAAGCCCCCGTGACGATAAAAGGTCCAGCAAACTTATGCCAACCATGTTCAATACTTAGGTGAACGGGTATCGGTAAAGCGGTGATTTGAGCGCAATCCATCACCAAACCGCGATTACTCATCAGACAAGGTTTTTGGACAAAACTCAATGAACCTGCCCCCCCACCTAAATAATGATGGTGACTACCAAAAACCTCATAAAGGCTTTCTAATAAAGCAGTGATACGCTTGCTCAAACCATCAACTAAAGTGACTAAACTTGCACCTTGAGGAATCTGCGCTCCCAAAGCCGCTACTGCTGGGAAATAGTCATAGTCGGAACTCGATAAATGCTCAATTAAATGAACTTCTGCTTTGATAGGTAAAGCACAGACCAAACTCCCACGTTTAAAATTTTGCCCATTGGCAATAATTTCAGGAAAAATGCCACCAAACACTGGAATGGGTAAAGCCTGCAAAGCTGTATCAAGTTGGGCGGGGGTAAAACCATTCGCATCTGCGGCTAGCACGAACAAACTTTGTGCTCCACTCGCTAAGGCATGCTCAAACAAGACAAACAGGCTCTCACAGTTTCCGCTGGTTTCAATGAATAATTCGACACCTGGTGGCTTGGCAAACATGCATAAAATCCTGTGTGTTTATTTTTATAATCATCATTAAGTACATTCTACCCAAGCCGTTATTTATAAGAAAGTTTTATTAAAAAACACTTTGAGACTAATTCAGCTATTGCTGCCGATGGACTGACACGTGTAAACTATCAAGATAAATTAAAATGATAAGCTTCAAACGCTGCAACTCAACTAGGATAATAAAAATGCAAGTTTTGACCCAAACTCAAGGCAGATTCACTATTGCCACTATCTTAGATAATCGAATGGATGCCACCGTCGCTCCTCAACTCAAAAACTCTATCGCTAAGCTGATCAATGAAGGCCATAACTGTATTATTTTAGATATTAGTGCGGTCACATTTATGGATAGCAGCAGTCTTGGAGCGCTCGTTAGTCTGCTGAAAATGCTCGGTAATCGAGGTGATCTTATTATTACCGGAGCAAAAGGCATTGTGGCTGATTTATTTAAACTCACACGGATGGATCGTGTGTTTCGGATGGCAGCTGATGTGGATACGGCTTTAGGGGCTAGACTAGTTCCGGCTTAGTAGCGACTCAAATCCAGTCTAGTATCTTGCATTAATCAGGAGAGGGCCCTGATGAACCAACGAATACGAATAGCCAGTCAACAATACTGGCAACTCACACCCAAAAAAGACAAAAATAGAACAACTAAGGTGCGTGATGGACAATAATTACCAAGAATATAATATCCGCCTGTCCATCGACAGCCGTCTTGAACAAGTCCGCGTATTATCGGGGGCTTTACGTGGTATTGGCCAAGAATTACACCTGAATGATGATAAATTAGGCCAACTTGAGTTAATCATGGTGGAAGCAGTCAATAATGTCATTGAACATGCCTATCAATTAGAATCAGGTAATGAAGTACATGTACGCGTTGAATATACGCCACAGGCCGTTCATCTGATTATTTCTGATCATGGCCAAGCCATGCCCGATCGTTTGCACAGTGAAGTTCGAGTGATGCCTAATCCAGAAGATCTCCCTGAAGGTGGCTGGGGAATGGGGCTAATCCACTTATTGGCGGATTCCATTCGTTATATCCGTGATACTCGGGGTAATCATTTGCATGTTAGTAAGCAATTAGTTTGAGATCACTGCAAGGCCAATCCACTCAACCAATAAGAAATAATAATAAATAGTACTTTATCCTCTAATCACAACAATAAGAATACGGCTATGGGATTCTATTTCGATAAATTTGAAACTCGCCAACCTGAACCTCCCCTCGCTTATTCAGCTGTAACGGAAGGTATCTGGCAATTTCTCGCAGTGATCGCCATGACCCTAGGTGCTTGGTATCTATGGTGGCGCTGGAGCGAATCACTCAATCCTGAAGCACTGTGGTATTCGATTCCACTCGTCATCGCAGAAACAGCTTCCTATTTTGGCTTAGGTTTATTCGTCTTCAATCTATGGAAAGTACAGGATTACCCACAGCGCCCTCCGCCTACTAATTTCCGTGAAGTGGTTACTCCTGAACAAGCTGAAGATCGTCCGCTTAAAGTGGATGTGTTTTTTCCAACTTACAATGAAGATGTAGAACTCGTCCGTCTCAGTATTCTTGATGCAAAAAAAATTACTTATCCCTTTCCCATCGACCTGAAAATTTTCGTACTCGATGATGGTAAGCGTGTAGAAATGCAAGCGGTGGCTGAACAAGAAGGCGTTGGTTATCTCACCCGTAGCAGCAATATTGGCTTTAAAGCAGGGAATCTACGCAATGCAATGGAGCAAACTCATGGTGATTTCATTGTGATCTGTGATGCAGATACCCGCCCTTTTCCCACAATTCTTGAGCATACCTTGGGGTATTTTCGCGATCCTGAAGTGGCTTGGGTACAAACTCCACAATGGTTTTTTGATTTACCAGAAGGTAAACGCTTACCAGATTTTCTTCAGCATTATTTCAAAATACCAGGGCGGTGGCTTGGCAAGGGGGTAGAAGCGCTGATGGGCGAAGTGCGAGTGGGCGCTGATCCTTTTGTGAATGAGCCAAAAATGTTTTACGACGTGATTCAGCGCCGCCGCAACTGGGCCAATGCCTCATTTTGCTGTGGTGCGGGTTCTATCCACCGACGTGAAGCCGTCATGGAAGCAGCGCTCAAATGCTATGCCGATACCATCGAAAAGCAGGTTGGCAAACAAACCAAACAATTGCAAAAACTCATCGGTAACGAAGCACTCGATACCAATCTAGTACAAGAAATGCGTCATCAAGTCGCTAGCGAAGAGGAATTCACCCCGTATCGCTTTCATGTTTCTGAAGATATTTATACCTCCATTGTGCTCCATGCTGATCAAGATCGGCATTGGAAATCGGTCATGCACCCTGCCGTCGAATCCAAAATGCTATCCCCACAAGATTTGCTGAGCTGGACGGTACAACGCTTCAAATATGCAGGGGGTACACTTGATATTGCCCTGCATGATAGCCCCTTAACTCGCCCTGGTATGAGTTGGGCGCAACGCTTGATGTATGGGGCGACTATTTGGTCTTATTTCGGTGGAATCTGGAATTTAATTTTTCTGCTCGCCCCTTTAGTGTATTTGTTTATGGGGATTGCCCCTGTCAGTGCTTACACCGGCGATTTTTTCAAGCATATCCTACCTTTCCTGATTTTCATGGAATTAGCCTTCATGGTCGGGACTTGGGGCATCGCAGGCTATCGTTCTAAAGCCAGTTATCTTTCCTTTTTCCCTGTTAATTTACGAGCGATTTGGACGGTTTTGAAAGGGGAAAAAATTAAGTTTCCCGTCACTCCCAAAGATCGGCAAGAGGGTAATTTCCTTCATCTAATCTGGCCACAGATTGCCGTGATTGTCTTGACCGTATTAGGGGTACTCTATGCTTCAATCCAATATTTTGTCTTTCATCATCAGGACTATTCACTCGGCGGGATTTTGGTCAATGTCTTTTGGGGTTTAAATAATATTTTCGCACTTAGCGGCATTGTGCTGGCCGCATTCTGGCAACCGGAAACCAACCATCTTGCCGAAGCCACGCAAACAACCGCCACTTATAAGAATAACGAGGTGATCGCATGAGTTTTAAACAGGGATTGGTTCGCGCCCGTAGCCATCTTATTTTTCTGACAGGCTTAGTGACTGCCTTTGGACTGGTCGGTTGGTTAGAAAGTATCACTTTAGGGAATGCCGCAACACCTGAGGCTATAATTACTGCAAGTAAAGAGGTAAAAATTGCTCCAAGCCGTCCACTCACTGCCCAAGAATTAGCATGGGCAAAAATTGCATGGAAATACTTTCAGAACAATACCATAGCGGATACGGGCTTAGTCAATTCGGTTGATAATTATAATGCGTCTACGCTATGGGATACCTCATCCTATCTCATGGCAGTGATTGCCGCACAACGCCTCGGCTTAATTGACTCCATCGAATTTGATGCTCGCATTTCTAAAACACTCACGACCTTAGCAAAACTACCTTTATTTGAAGGCAAATTACCCAATAAATCCTATAACACGATTTCGCTGCAAATGGTTGACTATACCAATCAACCCAGTGAAAAAGGAATCGGTTGGTCAGCCATCGATATTGGACGCATTCTAGTCCCCTTTAATGTCCTTGCATGGTATTACCCTCAACATACGGCTGCTGTAAAACAGCTCATAGCGAGTTGGAATACCCAAGACCTCTTAGTGGATGGGGTCTTATACGGTGCAGTGGTCACCGACCAAGGTGAAACCCAATATTTGCAAGAAGGCCGCTTAGGCTATGAAGAATATGCCTCCAAATCGTTTAATCTCATGGGGCTGGATGTCTCGAACTCACTGCGCTATACCGATTTTCTCAAATTTGTTGAAATCGAGGGGATTCAAATTGCAACAGATAGCCGCGATCCACAACAGTATGGCGCTCATAACTATGTAGTCAGCGAGCCTTATATTCTCGATGGCCTTGAGTTCGGTTGGGATCACATTTCCCAAGAATTAGCGTGGCGGGTCTATAAAGCCCAAGAAAAGCGTGCTGCGACTACAGGCGTCTTAATTGCCGTCTCTGAAGATAATATCGACCAAGCCCCCTATTTCGTCTACAACACCGTATTTACTAGCGGCAAAGCTTGGAGTGCAATTACGGAAAAAGGAGCAGATGCTAGCCAATTCAAAACCTTAAGTACCAAAGCAGCGTTTGGCTGGCATATGCTCTATGAGACAGATTATACCCAGCGGCTCATGCAAAAAATTTCAAATCTAGCCGATCCACAGCGCGGCTGGTATTCTGGTTTATATGAGTTGAGTGGCCAACCTAATAAAGCGCTTACAGCCAATACCAATGGCATTATTCTAGAGGCTTTGGCCTATAAACAAACCGGCAAACTGATGAAATTAGGCTATTAATTACTAAATCTCTCAACTAAACCTGACTCGTCAAATGACGAATACGAAGGCTCGAGTACTCTGTGTTCTACACTGATTCTAATGCTATTAGAAAATTAAGGAAAAAATTATGTTCAAAAAATTAGCTTCTGAGGCCTTGGGCTTAAGTGATATTGGTATCATCGTCGCCCCCACAGACTATGATAAAGTAGATGCTGATGACTATTTGTTTCATGAAGACGGTGAAAAAATCTTTTTTCTGATTAAATCTAAAAAAGATGAGTATTGCTTCACTAATCTCGCCCTCATTCATGTTGATGGTGATTCCGCCGTTTCTTCGAAACGCATGATCAAACGTTATGATTATGCTAGCGCCTTCATCGAGCAAGTATGTATTGAAACTGCAGGCACGATTGATATGGATGTAGAGCTAAAATTCATCATAGCGGGTATCAATTTTAGTATTGATGTGCGCAAAACCCATTTAGAACAACTCAAAGATATTTACAAAAGTCTACTTAGTATTCATAAACGCCAAGTGGCCGATGGTGTTTGTCGTGATAATGTCAGACAAGCCCTCAATGCAACCTCATCGATTTATAAATTAAATACGGCTACCAACGGTGAAGTCGTTGGGCAATTTAAAGAGCTACTCAGCCAGCTCAATACGGCAATATTGGTGACACATACCAAGCGCGATTTTACCGACGTGTTTAATAAATATATTCACAATTAATGGCTGACAGAACAGAAGTTGGAGACTATTGCCCATCCAGCTTCTGACTTAGCAGTAAACTATCGACCAAGCCAAAGACACTCTTGTTGAACCTCTAGCAAAACTGTACAAACCATGCCAATACTTGACGATACGCAAAAACCACCCTTTAGTGCCGAAGAAATTCGCATTCTAGGTAGTTTAATGGAAAAACAATTAACAACACCGAATAATTACCCGCTGACGATTAACTCCTTGATGCTCGCTTGCAATCAAAAAACTAGCCGTGAGCCACTCATGAATCTGAAAGAAGGGGATGTTGGGCATATTGCACGCAGTTTGATTGAATTTGGTTGGATCGTCATGCAAAACAGTGGACGCGCCCAGCGAGTTGAGCATAAGGTGCAACGTAAATTAAATTTAACACCGCAGCAACAAGCTGTTTTGGCAGTCCTGATGCTACGTCGCCCGCAAACCCTAAATGAATTAAAATTACGCACTGAGCGCATGGCTGAGTTCACACACAGCGAACAAATCCGTACTATACTTGAAGCGTGGTTAAATGCTGAGTCGCCCTTAGTAATGAAATTACCCCCTCAAGCGGGACAACGTGAAGAGCGTTACTATCATACTTTAGGTGTTGAAACCGTAGAAACACTGCAAGCAGAAGCCTCCACAACAAAACTGCAGCTTGCGCCTGAACTGAACGAGTCGA
>JBJOOT010000186.1:0-7026 GCA_046051185.1 Pseudomonadota bacterium
TGATGCTTTAGGCCAAACTCAGCATATTGCGAACCAAAATCCAGATAGCCTTTTAATAATTCGCTCTGCTTTAAACGTAAAGCCTCTGCTGTTTTTAAATTTAACTCACCGACTTTTTGCAGAAAATTAAATTGAGTCGTTGCCAATTCATTAATGGCTTGAGTGATAGTCGTCGTCATTGCAAGTGTTCCTTTATTTAGCTTGTGTCATACACATTAAAATAACTGCCCCTGTCTGCAAAACAACAAATTTTGCTTAGCTTTTATCAAAATTAAATAAGTCACTTATGAAGTCACTTATGCAAAATTCTCGATAAGCATAGTGATTTTAATTCGTTCCGCTGCAAAAGGGCTGTTGTTAGTCTTTTGCAGCAACAGCCAACTACGCACCGTTTAATGTGCTTTCTTGCAAAGAGGATTACATGGATACACCAAGCGTCAGCAGCAGCACCTTCAATGACGATGTAGAACCTACAGCCCCCTGCTCCGATACCTCCAGCGCTCTCAGTTCTATGCCTGCTGAGATCCAACAAGCTGCTGATTTAGCATATGCAGGAATTGTTAGTCCTACACAGGCTTGGGCTTGGTTTCAAGCGGGTGAAGCAGTGATTGTCGATGTACGCACTAAAGAAGAATTACATTTTGTTGGTCAAGTACCAGGAAGCTTGCATGTGGCTTGGGCTAACGGTACAGCGATGAACCGTAACCCGCGTTTTGTAAAAGAATTGGAAGCCAAACTCCAAAAACAGCAAAAGATTTTATTACTCTGCCGTAGCGGTAAACGCTCTGCCGAAGCGGCCAAAGTCGCTACTCAAGCAGGTTTTACCCAAGTGTATAACATTGCCCAAGGGTTTGAAGGGGATCTGAATGCACAACAACAACGCGGTACTTTGGGTGGCTGGCGCTATGCAAACCTACCGTGGCAACAAAATTGATTGAGCACCGTAGCATGAGCAGATTATTAGCAATTCGCCCTGATCTAATTCCTGATTTAGAAACCACTAATTGGCAACTAGACAGTATTGTTGCTGAGCTAAAAAGCAAACGTCGTGCTTGGCGTACCGAACAGCAACGTCCGCATTATTTCGGTGGACGTAATTTACCCTCACGCGATACGGTACATAGTATTGTCAAAGCGTTGGGTCAAGCGCTATTTCCGATGCGTTTAGGCCCCATTGACCTCCATCAAGAGGCTGAAGACTATTATGTCGGCATACAACTGGATTTTGCTTTAAACGCTTTATACACCCAAGCGCGTTTGGAACTGGCTTATGATGCACATTTAGAGCAGATCGCTCAAGGTACGCTCGTTCCCATACCGTTGGATCAACAAGCCAAGGAAATTGTACAAACCTTTGCCAGTACCTTACCCCGTATCCGCCAAAATTTAGATGCGGATGTATTAGCCGCCTTTCATGGTGATCCCGCTGCGCGCTCGGTAGATGAAGTGCTTATGTGCTATCCGGGTATTAAAGCCATGATTTTTCATCGGATTGCACATGAGTGGTATGTATTAGGATTGCCACTTTTGGCGCGTATGCTTGCCGAATTATCCCACTCTGAAACCGGCATCGATATTCATCCCGGCGCGACCATTGCCAGCGGTTTTTTCATTGATCATGGCACGGGTGTAGTGATTGGTGAGACAGCCACCATCGGTAAAAATGTACGTCTCTATCAAGCGGTCACTTTAGGGGCAAAACGCTTCGAGAAAAATGAAGATGGTACGCTTGCCAAGGATTATGTACGCCACCCTACCGTGGAAGATGAAGTCGTGATTTATGCAGGGGCAACCATTCTGGGCAATATCACGATTGGGCGTGGCTCGGTCATTGGTGGCAATGTATGGCTCACTCACAATGTGCCCCCACATAGTCATATAAGCCAAGAGCATTCTAGCCGAATGTAGGGCTGGCTTTTAACACTTAACTTTTTCTTTTTATTTATTTTTTAATGCCTTTTAAGCAAGGAGAGCCTAGTCATGGCTGAAAAACAGCTAAGTCAACGATCTTTAAGTGATGGTGCCGCACGCCAATTGGCGAATGCCACCAAAACCGCACCGCAGCTATCCACGATTACCCCACGTTGGTTAGTGCAATTGCTGCAATGGATACCTGTCGAAGCAGGTATTTATCGCGTCAACCGCGTGAGTAATCCTCAAGATGTGCAAGTGGCTTGTACTCAACGCGATGAATCGTCCTTACCAGAAACTTTCGTCGACTATGACACCACGCCGCGTGAGTATTTTCTCAATGGTGTCTCCACTATTCTGGACGTACATACCCGTGTTTCTGATTTATACAGTAGCCCACATGATCAAATCCGTGAGCAATTACGCCTCACTATTGAAACCATTAAAGAACGTCAAGAAAGCGAGCTGATCAATAACCCTGAATATGGCTTATTGGCAAGCGTGAGTGATGAGCAACGCATTTCGACATTAACTGGCGCCCCCACACCGGACGATTTGGATGATTTATTGCGTAAAGTGTGGAAAGAGCCGGGCTTTTTCTTAACCCATCCGAGTGGAATTGCCGCCTTTGGGCGTGAATGTACGCGTCGTGGTGTGCCACCCCCCACAGTTAGTTTATTCGGCTCGCAATTTATTACCTGGCGCGGTATACCTTTGATTCCATCGGATAAAGTACCCGTCGAGGATGGCAAAACCAAAATCCTATTAATACGCACTGGCGAAAAACGTCAAGGGGTAGTCGGTTTATTTCAACCCGGATTGGTCGGTGAACAAAGTCCAGGCTTATCGGTGCGCTTTATGGGGATTAATCGTAGCGCCATCGCTTCCTACTTAGTATCGCTGTACTGTTCACTGGCGGTGCTTACTGAAGACTCGTTAGCTGTGTTAGATGATGTGGAGGTGGATAAATACCATGACTACCCAAGCACCTATAAGTAATTTGGGTACAGCGCCGGTAGACGAAACATGGCTGGCGCAACTTGCGTCTAGCCTGTTCGGTAGTTTGCCGACTGAAACGCCCAAGCTCAATAATATTCCACCGAGTGTGGCACTGTTGCCGCACAATGAACCGCAACAATGGGTGAATACACCTGCGCTGTTGCAGCGAGTGCCTGCCGTCATCGCTAATAGTTTAGCCACGGCGACCCCAGCATATACTTACCCCGATTTCACGAGTAAGCCTAAAGGTTCGGGGCTAGCGGATTTTGATTTAAGTGGTTTGGATTTAGGCTTAGTGCGTAGGGATACTTTAGTACCGCCTACAGCAAGTACAACACCGCCTTACTATTTTCTGGAACATAGCGCTGCTGTCACCAACCATGTAACAGTACCTGCTATACCTAGTATCGAAAGCTTAACGCCTTATACGGGCTTTCAAACACCGCTTGCCGTCCCTCCCCGCAGCAGCTTTGATATTCATGCTATACGGCGTGACTTTCCAATTCTACAAGAGCGCGTGAATGGCAAACCGCTGATTTGG
This sequence comes from Pseudomonadota bacterium, assembly GCA_046051185.1. Taxonomy (GTDB): domain Bacteria; phylum Pseudomonadota; class Gammaproteobacteria; order Thiotrichales; family Thiotrichaceae; genus Thiolinea. The sequence goes on from JBJOOT010000186.1 coordinate 3,452, forward strand.
TTTGATAATGCTGCGACCACCCAAAAACCGCAGCTAGTCATTGATCGGCTTAGCTATTTCTACCAGCACGAGAACTCGAATGTACATCGAGCAGCGCATGAGTTAGCGGCACGGGCTTCGGATGCTTATGATGCTGCACGCCAAACTGTAGCGCATTTCATTGGTGCACGTTCGGCAGAAGAAATTATCTTTGTGCGCGGCACCACGGAAGGCATTAATTTAATCGCTAAAACCTGGGGCAAGCAAAACCTCAAAGCGGGCGATGAAGTGATTGTCTCGCATTTGGAGCATCACGCGAATATTGTACCGTGGCAGCAATTACGTGAAGAGCTGGGTATTGTGCTGAAAGTGATTCCGGTGGATGACAGTGGGCAACTACTGTTAAACGAATACCGTCAATTACTCAGCCCCAAAACTAAGCTAGTATCCGTCACACAAGTCTCGAATGCCTTAGGCACGATTACCCCGATTGAGGAAATCATTGCCCTAGCTCATGCGGTGGGCGCAAAAACCTTAATTGATGGTGCACAAGGTATTTCGCATCTGCCGGTTAATGTGCAAGCCTTGGATACCGATTTTTATGTATTCTCAGGACACAAAATTTTTGGCCCAACAGGCATTGGTGCCGTCTATGGCAAAGCGCATTTACTAGACGATATGCGACCTTGGCAAGGTGGCGGTAATATGATCGAAGATGTGACCTTTGAGCATACGATCTACCGTAAACCACCCTTACGCTTTGAAGCAGGTACAGGCAATATTGCGGACGCTGTAGGTTTAGCAGCGGCTTTGGATTATGTATCGAGTGTGGGTTTGCCTGCCATTGCCGCCTATGAACATGCCTTGGTGGAATATGCGAGTGAATACCTGCGCCCTATTAAGGGTGTGCGTCTAGTCGGTACTGCACCACATAAAGCCAGCGTAGTTTCCTTCGTGTTAGAGGGTTATACCACCGAACAAGTTGGCAAAGCCTTGAATCAGGAAGGTATCGCAGTCCGCACTGGACACCACTGCGCCCAACCGATTCTAAGACGGTTTGGCTTGGAAGCCACCGTACGCCCCTCACTAGCATTTTATAATACTTTTGAGGAGATTGATGTATTAGTGGGGGTGGTGAAGGGGTTGAGTCGGAAGGTTTAATACGCTTAGTTAACATCGCAATTAATAAGGCGGACTTGTTTCGCCTTATTTATTCCCCTAGTGCATAAGCTTTGCAGTTTTTCTTAGTTCAGCTTAGGCCTAACCCCGCCTAGAATCCTTGCTATTTGATCCAGAAACAATGGTGGTTATTCAAGGGCTTTCAGTTTGGCTAATTCAGTTTAACCACTTGTAAAACAAGGCAATTCAAACGCCGCCACCTATCTCTTTTTTCATAGGGTTTTATTAAAAAATAAATGGTATTTTCACTAGCGACGTACTGCGTCTTCAATACGGAGGAGAATTCATGAAACTTATTACTGTGTTCACCACAGTGGCCAGTGTATTGCTGTGCCAATCATTGGCTCAGGCGGCCGATGATGTCAAAATCACTCGCGCAAGCTTACTCACTCAACCTTGCTTTGCTTGTCATGGCCCAAACGGTATTAGCACCGGCCTACCGATTCCTAGCCTCAATGGTCTATCTGAAGAATTATTAATTGCCAATTTGTTAGCATTTAAAAAAGGCGAGCGTCCCGCCACTTTAATGACACGCATTGCCAAAGGTTATAGTGATGAGGACTTAAAACTCATTGCAAACTTTATTGCCACCCAACCCAAACCGACTAACTAAAGGAGCCGTTCGATGGCAAATATCTCGCGGAGAAGTTTTCTTAAAGCCAGTGCGGGCTTAAGTGCTTTAAGCCTTTTAGGTTTTCCGGCCTTATCGTTTGGTGCAGCGGCTAAAGTGGTGGTCATTGGTGGCGGTAGTGGCGGAGCAACGGCGGCACGCTATCTAAAACACTATGATCCAAGTCTTGACGTGACCCTAATCGAGCGTAACGAAACCTATTACACTTGTTATATGAGTAATGAAGTGTTGTCCGGTGATCGCACGCTAGAACAAATCGCCTTTGGTTATAATGGCTTGAAAAAAGCGGGTATTAATGTAGTGATTGATGAAGTCACCAAAGTTGATCCCGCAGCCAAGAAAATCACGACCGCTAAAGGCGAATTCAGCTATGACAAACTGATCGTCTCCCCCGGCACTGATTTAAAATGGGATGCAATTGAAGGTTATACAGAAGAAGCCTCAAAAGAAATTCCTCATGCTTGGAAAGCGGGTGAACAAACGAAGATTTTACGCGCCCAACTCGAAGCCATGGCTGATGGTGGCACAGTAGTCATTACCGCCCCTGCCAATCCCTTCCGCTGTCCACCCGGGCCGTATGAACGGGCTAGTTTGATTGCCCAATATCTAAAAGAAAAGAAGCCGAAATCCAAATTAATCATTTTAGATGCTAAGCCTAATTTCGCTAAGCAAGATTTATTCATGCAAGGTTGGGAAAAGCTCTATGGCTACAAAACGGACAATAGCCTAATTTCATGGAAGGGATTAGAAGACCAAGCCAATGTGACTAAAGTGGATGTGGCTACCCGCACTGTCACTACCGAATTTGGTGATACGGTGAAAGCCGATGTCTTAAATATTATCCCTGCCCAGAAAGCGGGGAAACTAGCGGTTGATCTAGGGTTGACGGGGGATTCTGGTTGGTGTCCGGTGGATTTCAAAACCTTTGAATCCGCCAAGCACAAAGATATTTATGTGATTGGTGATGCCTGTATTGCTGGTGCAATGCCAAAATCCGGTTATTCTGCCAACTCACAAGGTAAAACCGCTGCTGCTGCAATAGTAGCGTCCTTACGCTCAATAGAATTACCAGAAACCTCACATATCAATACCTGCTACAGCTTAGTAGGCAAAAACTATGGCATTTCTGTGGCGGGCGTTTATAAAGTAGGCAAAGGCGAAGATGGCAAGGATTCAATTATTGCTATCAAAGAGGCAGGCGGCGTTTCAGCTAAAGAGGCGGATGATGCCGTTCGTGCAGCCGAAGCCGCTTATGCACACGGCTGGTATAAAAATATTACAACCGAAATGTTTGGTTAAAATATTTAGCTAAACGACCCAAGCCTCGTGAAAATCTAGGCTTGGGCTTTGATACTAACAGCTAGCAGGTCGATATGACTTATTGGGTTTTCTTGGCTAAGACCTGATCCAATAAACCACCCTCTTTAAAATGCACTTCTTTTACATTTTTCCAGCCACCTAGCTTTTCCTCTACAGTGAAAACCTTAATCGCTGGAAAAGCTTTGGCATTAGCTTCAAGCACTTGCGCATCACGGGGGCGTAAGTGATGTTTAGCAATGATTGCTTGAGCTTCTGGAGTATATAAAAACGCTAAATAGGCTTTGGCCAGCTCAGTGGTATTACGCTTTTGTGCAACACTATCGACCACCGCAATCGGTGCAGAAGCATCAATCGAAAGGCTGGGATAGACGACTTCAAATTTATCCGCCCCCACTTCTTGGCTAATGAGTGCAGCTTCATTTTCAAAGGTTACTAAGACATCGCCAATATCACGTTGAGTGAAAGT
>JBJOOT010000187.1:0-6940 GCA_046051185.1 Pseudomonadota bacterium
TTTTTTATCACTGCGGGCGGATTCTGATTCAAGTCCTGAGTCAAGGTGCTGTCCTGCTGAATGTGCAACTATGCCAATATTGACCAACTCCATGTTGGCCTAGTTCAAACCAATGCTGACACTGGTGTAAACGCCTAAGGATTTTACACAATAACCTTGCAGGAAACATTAACCTCCTGTGCAAGTTTAGTGGATAGCCTCTGAAATATTGATGCTTTGCAACAAAAATTAGCCACTGCATCTGTCAAAGCTTCTGGACATTTGCACGCTGATAGTTTTTAGTAAGCGCCATTTTCTGCTGAGCTAGGTGCGTTTGCATGTTACATGATTCAATTAACTGGTTACTCGAAACGGTGGGTGCTTGGGGGTATACGGGTATCTTCATCTTAATGGCGATGGAGTCTACTGTATTACCGATACCTAGCGAATTAGTTTTAATCCCCGCTGGTTATCTCGCCCATCAAGGCGAAATGAACTTTGGCCTTATCCTACTTGCCGCCACTGTAGGGAGCTTAGTAGGAGCATCCCTCAACTATGTATTAGCTTTATGGCTAGGTCGACCTTTCTTAGAACGATATGGTAAATACTTTTTCGTGCGCCCAGAGCTACTGCACAAAACAGATCAATTCTTCATCAAACACGGTGCTATTTCAACCTTTACAGGCCGCTTAGTGTTGGTGATTCGCCATCTTATTTCCATTCCTGCAGGCTTGGCTCGGATGAACTTTGCCAAGTTTAGCTTTTACACCTGTTTAGGGGCAGCCCTTTGGTCACTCGTACTCATTTTGATGGGCTATTTTATTGGCGATAATGAGCAGTTGATTAAAGATAATCTTCCGGTGATGACCGCCGTGATTTTAGGCTCAGTGGCTTTAATACTTACCGTCTATTATTTCTGGCAAAAGCGCCAAAAAGCCTAAAAATGCTCCACTCCTAACTTAGCAAGCTAACAAGCGAATGGTTTTATTCGTGTCAAAGGTTGAAAACCGTTTAGCTTGCTAAGTTCTTAGGCAAACACTCTATTCAAGCTATTCAAGTTTGCGTTAAACCGCGCTCGTACCAAGCCTTGCTGCGATTCACAATCGCCACAACCGACAGCATCACAGGTACTTCTACCAATACACCCACGACTGTTGCTAAGGCCGCCCCTGAATTAAACCCAAATAAAGCAATCGCAGTTGCCACCGCTAACTCAAAAAAATTACTTGCACCAATCAAGGCTGAAGGCGCTGCCACACAATGCTCCACTTTAAACCAACGGTTTAAGCCATAAGCGAGCATGGAGTTAAAATACACTTGAATCAAAATAGGAATAGCCAGCAAAACAATAATTAAGGGCTGAGCTAAGACCTGCTGACCTTGAAAACCAAACAAGAGAATTAAAGTGGCCAGCAAAGCCCCTAAAGACCAAGGTTGCAGACGCTTTAAACTGGCTTCCAGTTGATTATTGGCCAACAGATAACGCCGTAACAGCTGGCTGAACACTACAGGCAGCACAATATAAATCACTACCGATAAAGCCAAAGTATCCCAAGGCACAATAATCGCTGCCAGCCCTAATAAAAAGCCAACTAACGGGGCAAACGCAAACAGCATAATCACATCATTCAAAGCGACTTGTGACAGAGTAAAATGAGGTTCACCTTCTGATAAATGACTCCAAACAAACACCATTGCCGTACAAGGTGCAGCGGCTAACAAAATTAAACCTGCAATATAACTATCCAACTGATCAGCAGGTAGCCAATCCGCAAACAGGACTCGAATAAATAACCAGCCTAATAAAGCCATTGAAAACGGCTTGACCAACCAGTTGATAAATAAAGTGACTCCGATCCCCTTCCAATGCTGGCTGACCCCTTTTAGTGCATGGAAATCAATTTTTAGTAACATTGGAATAATCATCAACCAAACCAACACCGCTACGGGTAAATTCACTTTGGCTAATTCTAAGCTACCAACGGCTTGAAAAAACTTAGGCCATATAGCACCTAAACTGATCCCTGCAACAATACAAAGCAGAACCCAGATCGTTAAATAGCGCTCAAAAAATCCCATCGACTTGGCAGCTTGCTGCTTGGCTACCACTTCACACTGAGCTGACATTTAAGCCTCCAAGTTTAGAGCAGCTTGAACTGCAGGAATTAAACGCGCACGAATCTGATCACGAACCTCAAGGAAACGCTCTAAAGGCTCACCATGCGGGTCATGAAAAGGGAGATGTAATTGAGGGACAGGACGTGGAAAAATCGGGCAGGCTTCTTGTGCATGATCACAAACGGTCACCACTAGATCAATAGGCTGATCAAGAAAGATGTCCACATCTTTTGGGTATAAACCCTGAGTATCCAAACCAGCCTGCTGGAGTGCTTGAATTGCGCCATCCGCTACTTTAGCTTGAGGCTTAGTGCCTGCTGAAACCGCTTTGACCTTACCCTGTAAAGCATGGTTTAACAAGACCTCTGCCATCTGTGAACGGCAAGAATTACCTGTGCATAAAATAAGAACTGTAAACATGCAGTCTGACTCGCTATAACCAATAAGAACTGCATTATATGCGTTTAATCGAATATATAAAATATCAGATATAGTTAGTCATCAAAGATTCATTGAGCCAGCCCTAGTCGCTCAAGCAGGTATTTTTTAGGTCTGTGATTGCTTGTAAGCGCTGCCTATCTTCTTGATAAATCAGCTCAACCTGACTCGCCAACTGCAAATGATAGAGAATCGCTTGCGCCCAAGGGGTTAACTCAGTATGCAAACGATAATGTACCCATAAGCCTAGTTTACGATCTTGCAGCACACCCGCTTCCCGCAAAATCGCTAAATGCCGCGAAATTTTCGGCTGAGCTAAACCAAGTGCTTGTGTCAATTCACAAACGCAGAGTTCAGGGTATTGCCCCAATAAATTTAAAATGCGTAAGCGCGTTTGATCCGCCAATGCTTTGGTAAAGCTTTCTAAATTTAAACCTGTCATAGCTTTAAGATTAACCCTAATACAAGCACCCATCTAATAACAGCAATTAAACAATCTAAACCTTGCCAAGCTCTCAAGCTAGCAGACCAAAGCGCTAATGTCTTGCCAGCTGATAACGCAAAGCACAGCTTAGAACGAAGGCAGTTTGTGCCCTATTACCCATTGCAATAGTTCAACTTGCACCCCTGCCAAAATCCTAGAGCATCGCTATTAAGGACAGCCATTATTCAGCTTTGCTTAGGTAGATGGGTTTCGATGAGCTTAATCAAATCAGGATCTTGGGGTTTAACAAAGCTAGAAAAACTACCAATTAACTCGCCTTGGGTATTGAGTAAGTATTTGTGAAAATTCCATTTAGGATATTCGCCTGCCATCTCCCCAAGTACTTTATAGATAGGTGAGGCAAGCTCCTTAGCCGCATGCGTTTTCTCAAACATCGGAAACTGCACATCATAAGTTAGCTTACAAAACTCTTTCACCTCCTGCTCCGAGCCGGGTTCTTGCCCACCAAAATCATTAGAAGGAAAGCCCAATACCACTAAGCCACGCTCTTTATAGGTTTGATACAGCTGCTCTAAACCTTCAAACTGTGGGGTAAACCCACATTTACTGGCGGTATTCACGATTAAAACTAACTTATTTCGATAAGTTTCACACAGATTGACCTGCTGTTCACTATTTAGGGAACGCAAGCTAAAGTTTAAAGCAGCGGGGCAACCATTTGCCGTAACTGGGCCTTTAACAGGCTCTGCCATCAGCTGTGTTGATGCAAAAAAGCTTAAAGCTAAACCCAATAACTGTTTTAATCTCATCTTATGCCTCCAAGTACTCGTATTGAACAAGAACTGCTCACAATTCTTACCCCTCTTTGTCGCATATTTCCTTATACTATGTCGACAAAACTACTTAATGAGGCATTTAAGAATGAAGTTTTTTATTGATACTGGTGATATTAATGAAATTCGTGAGCTAGTGGCTACAGGGATGGTCGATGGAGTGACCACGAATCCGTCATTAGTTGCCAGCTCAGGGCGTGATTTTATTTCCCTGATTCGTGAAATCACTGAAATTACTAGTGGCCCTGTGAGTGCTGAAGTATTGGCCACCGATACAGCAACCATGCTAAAAGAAGCTGAAGTTCTTAGCAAAATTGCCAGCAATGTTTGTATTAAATTACCACTGACCGTTGATGGCCTAAAGGCTTGTAAACAACTATCAAGCCAAGGGATTAAAACCAATGTCACCCTCTGCTTCAGCCCTTTGCAAGCCTTATTAGCGGCTAAAGCTGGAGCAACTTATGTCTCCCCCTTTATTGGGCGTTTGGATGATATTGGGGAATTAGGTTCTGATTTAATTCGAAATATCATTAATGTTTATGACAACTATCCTGAGTTAGAAACACAAGTTCTCGCCGCTTCCATTCGTGGCCCACAACATGTTTTAGAGGCCGCTTATGCAGGTGCCCATGTAGCGACCATTCCACCTAAAATTTTAAAACAAATGTATAACCATCCCTTGACCGATAAAGGTTTGGCGACTTTCATGGCGGATTGGGCAAAAACAGGGCAAAAGTTATTGTAAATTTACAATAATAAATCCTCTTTAATCGGTATATAGCGGGTTGCACTATTGATTAAAGCATTGGAAGTCAAGACCGGCACCCCATAGACTTCGGTTTCCACTCGATAGCGCTGCTGTATCCGTTGCAGCAGCAAATCGAAATCACCATCCCCTGAAGCTAGCAAGATTACATCGGTATAAGCAGCTGCTTCCATTACATCTAAGGTAATCCCTACATCCCAATCGCCTTTTGAAGAGCCATCACGGCGCTGAATATAGGGCTTCAGCTTTACCTGAAAACCAATCCCTCTGAGAATATTTTGGAATTGCTGCTGCTTTTGATCACCTCGGTCAATCGCATAGGCATAAGCACTCACCACGATCCGATCATGGGTGACTTGCTGCCAAAACTTGTTGTAATCGAAATTACGGTTATAGGCATGTCGAGTGGTATAGTAAATATTTTGTACATCTACAAAGAGACTGACTTTCTTCATGTCGCTATCTTACAACACTGTCGTGAATTTGCATGCCTTAAATCCTTGATCTATAAAACTTTGCTAACTAGTTGATGTACTTGATGTATGGGTTGTTAGATTTTAAAGTTTACACTCCGTTAACTGTGCATCCGGTAGATTTTGCAACAAGTTAAATCCTTGAGCCTGAGCCTTGGTTAAACTTGTGCGGGGAATCGTAAAGATATTGATTTTGCCATCAGCCGCACCACAAACGCTCGGATACATCATGCCATCCACGCCACAGTTAGCCTGCTTGACTTTCACTCCGGCCTTCAATAATTGTCGGCGCATCTGCTTTAAAGACTCACCGCCGCCTTGGCATTGCAAAGATCCTTGGTATTTGTAAATTTTTACTAAATGAGTAGGAGGGGGGGGTGCAGGTCGAGCGGCGAGCTGCGTGGGTAATACAGTCAAACTCCCGATACTCAGTATAAAAGCTAGGGTTGATAGGATTAGTATAGATTGTTTAAACATGCTGCTCTCCATTCTCTCCTCAGAATTACAGGTATTATCTGCGTTTATCCAGTTAATTACAGTCATCATCAAGACTAATAGGCAGATTTTTTAAATAGACTAGACTGACCTAGTTTTTCTGCTATGTTTCAGCCTTTGCCTTCTTTTCATCCTTTTGCTAGGGGCTTTAAGCATTAGACTCTACAAATCCTGCAAGGTTTACTCCTTCTGTCTCTGTTCTGCTGTGCTGAATCTCACGGAGTAATGGCAAGTGTATTATCCAAGCTTGACCTGACTGGCACATCAATTTATTTTTACGCGCAAGCCTTAGAGCCTCTTTATTTTTAACTGAGCACACAGGAGTCTAGCTATGCCAAACAGTTGCCAGCAACTGAGAAGGGTATTTGTTATTTTATTACTCACTCAATCTATCTCTACTGCATGGGCGCATACTGCTGCAAACTCGGTGGATGGTTTTTTAAGTGGCTTCACACACCCGCTGTATGGCTGGGATCATGTGGCAGCGATGATCGCAGTCGGTATTTTAGGCGCTTTCTTAGGGCGTCCTGCTATTTGGGTTTTACCTGTGATTTTCCCCATCGTAATGGCTTTCGGTGCTGTATTAGGTATTTTGGGTGTCACACTGCCCGGCATTGAACCCGGTATTGCACTTTCATCCATTGTCTTAGGCAGCTTAATCGTCTTAGCGATCCGCCCACCTTTATGGGTTGCTGCAATCTTAGTCGCAGGCTTTGCAATTTTTCATGGATATGCACATGGAGTAGAATTACCCAATGCCGCTAATCCTTTGACCTATTCGTTGGGCTTTGTACTATCAACCGGTTTATTGCATCTATTCGGGATTGCGATTGGCGAACTCATTCGTTGGCCTTGGGGTAAGATCGTTGCACGCACAGCAGGTGGCATCATTGCCTTAACAGGTGTTGGCTTTTTAACAGGCGTCTTGTGATTAACTTTTTCTGGCAAGGCTGCCTACAGCCTTTAAGTGAACCTGCGCATTTAATGCTATTGCTGGCTTTTGGTCTCTTATTAGGTCAACAAGAAAAACGCAGCCTCCGCCTAGGCTTAGGCCTATTTGTGCTTAGTTTAATACTTGCTTTAGCCTTCACTTATTTTCTGCCTCAGCTTCAATACAATGAGTTAATCCTCTTGCTATTAGCTTTAATTCTCAGTTTATTGGTAATTTTTAAATTAAGACTGCCTATCAGCTTAGGCGTTTGTTTAAGCCTCGGTACGGCACTACTCATTGGTTTAGACTCTAGACTACCGAGTATCCCCGGCTTAGCCAGCAGTAAAATTTATCTCTATGCTTTAGGCATAGGCCTTAGTACTAGCCTCATCTTAACCCTAGTCGCTAGCTTAAGTTTTTATTTGAATAAATTATTAGCAGGGATTGCCGTCCGTATTCTTG
>JBJOOT010000188.1:0-6900 GCA_046051185.1 Pseudomonadota bacterium
AGTCGGCTTGGGCTGCCCTCTGCCGTGACTTAGGCTCGACTGAGCGCATACATTATCGCCGCCGCAAGCATCGCACCAAAAAGAAAAGTGGGAATGTGATGGACTTTTGCCGTCGTTGGGGCAAACGTCACCCGTATATGATAGTTTTAGATGCCGATAGCTTAATGACGGGTGATGCGCTAGTTCGTATGGTGGCCGCAATGGAAGGTCATCCACAGGTCGGTTTAATCCAAACACCGCTTTATAATATTGGCCTTGATACGCTATATGCACGCGGTCAACAATTTGTGAATCGACTGTATGGCCCAGTATTCTTTGCCGGTTTGCATTATTGGTGGTTAGGTGATAGCCAATATTGGGGGCATAATGTCATTCTGCGGACACGGGCTTTTATGGAAAACTGCCATTTACCGAAGCTCAGTGATCGCGGTGTACTCAGTGGTGAAATTCTCAGCCATGATTTTGTCGAAGCCGCCCTCTTAAATCGTGCGGGTTGGGAAACTTGGCTGGCTCATGAGCTAGAAGGTAGTTTCGAGCGCCCTCCACCGACTTTAACTGATGCCCTCAAACGGGATCGACGTTGGTGTCAAGGCAATCTCCAGCATTGGTTAGTGATTTGGTCGTATGGGATTTCGCATCTGCATCGCTTTCTATTACTCGGCGGAATTATGTCCTATGTGGGTTCATTAATCTGGCTGATTTGGTTATTGATTTTAACTGCCATCGCCTTGCTGTATCCCGAACTCACTTTGATCCCACTCACTCCCGCTAATCGTGCACTTTTAGCTTTAACACTGGGTTTACTGTTCTTTTATAAAACTTTTGGTTTGATTCAAGCAATCCGCAAACAGCAAATTCAACTTTTTGGTGGTTATATTGCTTTGGCTCGCTCCATTCTGATGGAAACGCTCTTGTCTATGCTCACAGCCCCAATACGCATGATGTATTACAGCAAATTTGTGGTACAAATCCTCAAAGGTAAGCGGGCAAATTGGGGCACACAACAACGCACAGGCGCTGAGTTAAGCTGGCAAGACGCAGCTCGTGAATATCGTTGGCTCACAGGCTTAGGTGTCGTTTGGGGGGGCGTATTATACTTGAACAATCCAATGGCTTTTTGGTGGATGTCGCCTGTTTTAGCCGGTCTGGTTCTGTCGATTCCTTTAGCGGTATTCACCAGTCAAGCAACGAGTCTTACCAGCACCTTATTTCGTACACCGGATGAAACAGCCCCCGATGCGATTTTATTGGCTTTCGAACAAAACTATGCAGAATTACAGCAACATCCTAGTTTGTCTACCCGTGATTTATTTATTCGCGTGGTTCTCGATCCTTTAGCCTTACGCCAACATCTAAGCTATATTCCGCAGCGTTCTAATGTGCCCGCATCCAGCCGTCAGCACCGTAAAGAATGGTTGGAGCGACTGCTCAAGCGCGGGCCTAGTGCGATCAGCAACCAAGAGCGCTTAATTATTTTGGAAGATGCGAGCCTGCTTAGCCAATTACATACTCGCATTTGGCAATTACCCGAAGAGAAATTTAATCGCATGTGGATGGCTAAGCTCTAAGCACACGAAGCTGGCCTTGGCGTGCATCCAATTCAATCAAGCTGCCTGATTTCAGCTCGGCAAACTGTGCTGGGCTGAGCACGACATAAGGCAGCTGATATTCCCGCGCCACAATTGCCGAATGCGATAAGCGACTTGCCTGCAAAACAATAATACCTGCGAGCTTCGGAATCCATTGCACCCAACGGTTATCGAAATAAGGCGCTACTAAAATACAGGCCTCTGGTAAAGCAGTCAGTGTTGGCCTGCTGGTTACTTGTGCACAGAATACCGTTCCACGCACACAAGTATTCGCCGCTAAAGACTGAAACTCCATAGTGGGATTCAACAGAGCATAATCATAAATCGCCAAGGGGGCAGCTTGTATTTGACGGCTGATTGCCTTGCTAAAATCCTGCTGAGTATATTCAGACCAATCACAAAATACCGCCGCTGGCTGAGTTCGGAGCATCCGCTTAAGCTTATTCAATTCCTGCAAAAAGGCATTCCGTAGCCTCAAGTTGAGCGGCAAGCCACTGGCGGGGGTGGTCTGCGTTAAAGCCTCTATCGGATTAGGCCAAGATAATTCATAAGCATGCACGGGCGGGGCAAGCTCCCTCCCCTTAGCTGCTTGTAAGATCATTTGAATAAGCCAAGCCCTAAATAAACTGAATAATTGCACAGAATTAAACGCGGCTTTGGAATCAAACTCGACTAATAAAGCCTCCGCTTGTGCTGTAAATGCGCCTGCACTTAGACCCCGCCAAAAACCACCGAATAAACGGGGTGCATAAAATTGCTGCTCCTTTATCGGATCAACTAATACCGTACCATCCGGCTGATAAGCTAGAAAATCCACTTGTTTCGCTTTACACCCCAAGCGCTGCAAATCTGCTTGTGCTGCTTGGTATAATTGCACCCATAAACTAAAAGATAAGGGTGAGATTTTGCCTAAACTTTCTGATAAGGCTGTGAACTGCCAAGCAGCTGTTGGCCTAACCCAGTTGTTAGGCAGCGGCAATAAAGCACCGATTGCATGTGTTTGCGCCCGTATTTGTAAGACCACTAAACGCTGCTCTTGACTAGAATAAGCCCATTCACAATCGAGCGGAAAACCAAAAATAGCTCTTAACTGCAGCGCCAAATCCCGCAAATAAGGCTCAAGAAACGCGGCATCTGCTGTCAAATTTAACGGGCTAGTCGCCGCCTTGGATAAACCAATCAGGGCGGAGGCTGCCTGCCCAGCAACGACCTGTTGCACCCCCTCATTAGAATATTCCACATAAGCATATTCAGAAAAAAAGCTCCAAGGCTGAAACAATACCCCGCCCCAAGTATGCGGAATATATTCTTGCAGTATTAAAAGGGGGGCTTGACTGAGCTGCAAAGCAGTCAATAATCGTTGATTTTCTAAGTAGGCTGTTTGCAGAGTAGCGGGTATCTGCTCACGACTCACCGCCCCCGAACTCCAAAAATGCCCTGCTAAAGAATGCCCAGAGCCGTCCTCCACCTTATTGGCACTGCGCACGATAAACTGCATCGAGGCGGGTAAATCCGCTAAAAACGGCTCAAGCGAAACCGTCGGCTGAGTTAACAATAAACTGCGCGGTATTCTTAAGCCCGCTTGAGCAGCCTCGACTAAACGCTGATATTTTGCAGGTAAACTGCCAGTACTTGGCTCAGTTGATAAGTCCACGCAAATGTTGCCCTGTTTCATCGTATAAACCGGCTACTTTGCCCCCGTGTTGCTCAATCAGCCAAATCAGATTCAAGCCTTGAAAACAACCCCCGTATTCTTTGCAGACAATTAATACAGGTTTGGTTTTGGAAATTGCCAACACGGGCTGTAACTCAGCCGTTGAAGCCGTTTCATACGGCAGTTGTACTAGATTCAGTATCTTCATTGCGGAGCTACCGATGGGATCGACCTGTACTTTGTAAGCATCCATTGCTAAAGCCGCTGCTTTACTTGGCTGAAGCGGTGCTTTGACTTTGAAATCAGCCTTACCGATTACGGGCAAACCTTGCTGATGCCAAGCCGCTAAGCCTCCTTGTAAAAAGACCACCTGCTCAAAACCGGCTTTTTTTAAAAACTGCGCCCCTAAATAGCCACGCAACCCCGAATGACAGAGCACTACAATCAGCCGATCTTTAGGTAAATCTTTTGGCAAAATATCATGCACTAAATCGCCATAGCGAAATACTCCATCATGAGGAATACTGAATTCACTTAATTCCATCGCTTCACGAATATCTAATAGATATAAACCCTGAGCGCGTGTTTTAAGTAAATCTTGCAAAGCTTGCGGGGTAAACGATGCAATGGTTTGATACTCAACCGCAGGCAAATGCTTAGCAGCGCGAGTGAGCTTCGCCTCTTGCCCCATTTGTGCAACGGTTTTTAATTTCCATTCACGCACCCAAGCATTGGGTTCACGCTTAATCACGGTTTCAATCGGTAGTAATTCACCTTGAATGCTTGGACTAATATTCGCCGCCCATAAGGGGTTAAACACTAAATAGCCGATTAAAACGAGGCTCAGCAATACCGGAATAAACACCCATTTACGTTTTAGGCTAGAGGCATGTTGGCTTAGAAACTGGCGGGTAGCGACCCAAACACCCGCTAAGAATACCGAGGCGACCCCGATCATTTGCAAAATCGACTGCCACAAAGATGCTACGACATCCGGTGGTGGAATCGCAAAAGCGGGCGAAGCAAACAACAAAAGAGACAGCGAGAGCAATACTTTACGCAGCATGATTTATCCTTATTAACTAGAGCAGCTATAAAGTCATTGACCGTTCTGAGTGCTTAGCGTTCCCTGAAAAGGTAAGACTCAGAACGATCAATGTGCGCGGGTATTAAACTCCATTCGCTTATAAAGAAAAACGAATAAGGCGATCAAAAAAGCTAAATTCATGACTAACTCAACTGCTAGCCTTTATTGAGTTTGTCAAGCAGAGTGGGCTAACTCATTTAAGTGGTTCACTGTGTCAGATTATCCCCTATTCACGGTATATAAAAATTAGGCTAAGTGGACTAAATTTAAACCATCGCAATCAAGTTTAATACACTCTCCTCCTCCTCTCCTCCCTGCTAAATCAGGCTCGTACCAGAGCCTGATTTGATTTTTGCAGCCTTAAAAGTTTTACTCCTCTTTGCAAGGTCGTTAACTTCGCTAGAATTAAGCTTTAATCTAGAGGGTCTAGGATGGCGATTCAAATTCAAGCTGTCAAAGCGCTTAGTCCGCAACAAATAGCTGATTTAAGTCAAGTATTGATTGCCTGTGTAAAAGCAGGTGCTTCTGTGGGTTTTATGCTACCTTTATCAGACACTAAAGCCGCTCACTATTGGCAAACCGTTAATTCGAGCTTGCAGCAAGGTGAGCGTTTGGTATTTATCGCAGAATCAGAGACCGGTGAGCTTGTCGGCTCAGTACAAATTGTGTTGGCACAGCCTGAAAACCAGCCACATCGGGGTGATTTAAGTAAAATGTTAGTGCATCCCCATGCGCGGCGGCAAGGTTTGGCAGCAAAGCTATTAGCAGCAGCAGAAGCAGGTGCACGTGAACACCATAAAACTTTACTGGTATTAGATACGGCCAATCCAGACGCCGAGCGAGTGTATGAACGTGGTGGCTGGCAACGTATTGGCAAGATTCCTGATTATGCGCTGTGGCCTATGGGTGGCCTGTGTGAAACAACCTTGTTCTATAAACAGCTATAAGCCATGAACGGACACGAATTATTTTTAGCACTCCTATTTACGGCAGAAATCCTCACGAGTATTCGTGTTTTACTGCGCCCCTATCGCCAACCCTCGACCCGTCTTGCTTGGTTAGTTGTTATTCATATGCTGCCCATAGTCGGCATCATCGCCTATTTCTTATTGGGTGAGGTTTATATTGGCTCGCGTTTAGCACGCCGCTTACGACGCGCTCAACAGGTATTGCCGCCCAAAGCGGTATGGACGGCCAATTCAAACTTACCGGATCGCTATCTCTCTTTATTTAGACTCGCCTATTCAATCAGTGGTTTCTTACCAGTGCTGGGGCATCGAGTGACTTTACCGGCTAATAGTGATGCGGTCATTGATCAATTAGTTGCCGATATTGCAGCTGCACAACACCATGTACATATCGGCTTTTATATTTGGCTACCTGATCATAATGGCTGCAAAGTGATTGAAGCTTTAAAAGCGGCGGCGGCGCGGGGCGTGGCCTGTCGGGTCTTGGTTGATAGTATTGGTTCACGCGATCTGATCCGCTCTGAACATTGGCAGGCGATGCAAACCGCAGGTGTAAAAACGGCTACCGCTTTGCCCGTAGGTAAATTCCCACCCTTTACTGGACGGGTTGATTTACGGAATCATCGCAAAATTGTAGTGATTGATCATTCGCTTACCTATTGTGGTAGTCAAAATTGCGCGGATCCAGCCTTTTTGCCCAAAGCTAAGTTTGCACCTTGGGTTGATATTATGTTGCGGTTTGAAGGCTCTGTCGCGCAGCAAAATCAATATCTTTTTGCCAGCGATTGGATGATGCATGTGCAAGAAGATCTCAGCGCATTATTAAAACAAGCGGAGCCAACACCACTCAGTACTAGCGTTTGGGCGCAAGCAATGGGTACAGGCCCCACTGTGCGAGCCTCAGCAATTTCGGAAATGTTTACCCAGTTAATTGATAGCGCTCAACAACAGCTGTTTATCACCACGCCTTATTATATCCCTGACGAAAGTATGCATAATGCGCTGTGTACTGCGGCTTATCGTGGGGTAGAGGTAACGATTATTTTCCCTGCACGTAATGATTCTTGGGTGGTAGGTGCTGCCAGTCGCAGCTACTACGGTAGTCTATTGCAAGCCGGTGTGCGTATTTATGAGTATACGGGCGGCTTATTACATGCCAAAACCCTCACCTTTGATAAACAAATCAGCATGATTGGCTCAGCCAATTTAGACCGTCGTAGTTTTGATCTCAATTATGAAAATAATATCTTGGTTTATAGCGAGGCTGTCACCGCTTTAGTGCTTGAGCGTCAACAAGAATATTTGGCAGGTTCTCGGCCGATCTCTCTACAGCAAGTTAATGCTTGGCCCCTACCACAGCGCTTATGGAATAACAGCCTTGCGATTTTAGGTCCATTGTTCTAAGCCTAATCGGTATTCGGGATACAACTAGGCTCACTGGTAGCCCGATAGTAGGCAATTTTGTTTATTTTATGTTGTTTTAGGTCAGTATAAATTTGCCCAAATGCGGTACTATTAAGATTAAATCCTTCCCTTGTAACCCTTGAACTCACAAGGAGACTACTATGTTCGCCTATCAACACATTCTTGTTCCGGTGGATT
>JBJOOT010000189.1:0-6878 GCA_046051185.1 Pseudomonadota bacterium
GTGCCTTGTTGCTTTCTCTACAAGGTTCTATTTGTATCTATGAAGGTGAAGAATTAGGGCAAACCGAATCTGATTTAGATTACAGCGAACTAACCGACCCACAAGGCTTACGCTTCTGGCCTGAAAATAAAGGCCGAGATGGCTGTCGTACCCCAATGGTCTGGGATGCTAGCAAACCTAATGCCGGTTTTAGTGAAGCTAAGCCGTGGTTACCCGTAAAACCCGAACAAGCAGCGCGGAGTGTCGAGGGGCAAATCAATGATCCACATTCAGTGCTTAATTTTTATAAGCGTATGTTACGCTTGCGTCAAGCCAGCGAAGCGCTTAAACATGGAACAACTCAGTTCTTAGATACCCAAGAACCTTTATTGGCGTTTATCCGTGGAAATAACCTGCTCTGTATTTTTAATCTATCCCCAACCGAACAACAGGCTAAACTCAGCGGTTTAGTCACACTGGTATTAGCGGAAGGTGTAAAATTAAATGATGAACAAATCAGTTTAGCAGGGAATGGTTTTGCGCTGTTTCAAATAGCAGATGAAGTATCTGTTAGCAACTAACAGATACCTCTGTGGTACTTATGTAGAAAAAGGGTAAGCCTAACGAATAGGCTTACCGTTCGCATCAAAACGATGCAAATTATGTGCTTGTGGGCGAATACCGACTTTAGCTCCAATCTCGTAAGAAGCAGTACCATCTTCCCGCACGATCACGGGTTCAGTGCTGCCAATATCCACAAAGATGTAGTTATCTGAACCTAGATTTTCATAGTGCACGACTTCACCTTTCCAAACCGGATTGGTGTTATCAATATCTAAGTGCTCAGAGCGAATCCCCAAAGTCGTACAATTGAATTGCTCAGCTAACTTACCCGTGAGGAAGTTCATCTTCGGTGAACCGATGAAGCCCGCCACAAAAACAGAATTAGGGGTCGCATATAGCTCTGCAGGTGTTCCCACCTGCTCAACTAAACCGTCACGCAATACACAAATTCGATCCGCTAAGGTCATCGCTTCGACCTGATCATGCGTAACATAAATCATGGTCGCTTTATTCATATCATGATGCAGTTTGGCGATTTCCAAACGGGTTTGTACCCGTAAGGCAGCATCCAAATTGGATAGCGGCTCATCAAATAAGAATACACGTGGATCACGCACAATTGCCCGTCCAATCGCGACCCGTTGACGTTGACCACCTGATAATTGCTTAGGCAAACGATCCAGTAAATGATCAATTTGTAGCATTTTCGCGGCTTTTTCGACCCGAACACGAATATCTTCAGGTGTAGTATTTGCCAACTTCATCCCAAATGCCATATTGTCATAGACATTCATATGCGGATACAAAGCATAGGATTGGAATACCATTGCAATACCGCGTTTAGAAGGCGCGAGGTGATTAACTCGCTCACCATCAAACAGCATATCACCCGAAGTAATATCTTCTAAGCCCGAAATCAAGCGCAATAAAGTTGATTTACCGCAACCTGAAGGGCCAACGAATACCATAAATTCGCCACTACGAATATCCAGATTAACACCTTTGATGACATCAAAAGCACCATAGGACTTACGTACATTTTTTAATTCAATACGAGCCATTTCAATACTCCTCCTTTAGCCTTTAACGCCACCCGCAGTTAAACCTGCAACAATCTTACGTTGGAAAATCAATACCATAATAATAATCGGTACTGTTACCAACACAGAGGCTGCCATAATGATGCCCCAAGGGGTTTCATATTGCGTTGCACCTGACAATAAGCCTATCGCTACCGGAACGGTACGAGTCTCATTCGAAGAGGTAAACGTTAAAGCAAATAAAAACTCATTCCATGCGCCAATGAAAGCCAACAAACCGGTGGTCACTAAGGCTGGCCACATTAAAGGCAAAAAGACTTTCACAATAATTTGCCAAGGTGTCGCTCCATCGACAATCGCTGCCTCTTCAATCTCAATCGGCAAATCACGCATAAAGGTTGTCAATACCCAAACCGTGAAAGGCAAAGTGAAAATGGTATAAGACAAAATCAAAGCCCAAGGAGTATTGTAAATACCAATAAACCGGATCATTTCAAACAAGCCAGACAAAACCGCAATCTGTGGAAACATCGACACGGCTAAGATTGTCATCAGCAATAAACCACGCCCACGAAATCGCACCCGTGCTAAGGCATAGGAGGCTGTGACCGCCATTAATAGTGCTAAAATAACCGTCATGGTGGCAATAAAGACTGAGTTCAAGATATTACGAGGAAACTCACCTTGCTCAAAAACCGCATAATAGTTATTTAAACTAAAGGAACTAGGCCAGTAATTGACTTCAAATAAAGATGTACCTGTTTTAAAACTCGTAATAACTGCATAGTAAAAAGGGAAAACCGAAGTCACCACAATCACTAGAACCAGCAAATAAAACGCTATTTTCTTAACGATTTTCATTTTTTATCTCCACCTAAATCGACCTTACCCAGCCAAATATAGAGGATCACAAACAAAGCAATGAAGGTGAATAGCAATGTCGACTGAGCAGAACCATACGCAAACTTATCAAATTCAATCATATTCTCACGACTGATAATCGACATAGTTTTGGTGGCTGAAGAGTTAGGTGTTAATACATAAATCAAATCGAAGATACGTAAGGCATCTAACATACGGAAGATAATCGCGACCATTAAAGCAGGCTTCACCAAAGGTAAAGTGATTTTGAAGAACACTTTAACAGGGTGTATACCATCAATTCGGGAGGCCTCATACACGTCTTTAGGCACCATTTGTAAGCCCGCTAAGCATAATAAAGCCATAAAGGGAGTGGTCTTCCAAATATCGACGACGAGTACCGCGAACATGGCGGTATCGGTATTAGCCGTCCATGCGATTTTATGAGAGATCAAACCCATATTCATCAATACATCATTGACGATACCGAACTGATCATTGAGCATCCAGCTCCACATTTTTGCAGAAACAATCGTAGGAATTGCCCAAGGGATTAAAATAGCCGCCCGAACTAAACCACGACCTTTAAACTCTGCATTCAGAACTAAAGCCACCATCATGCCTAAAATGGCTTCCAAGGTGACAGAAACGACGGCGAAACGAACCGTATTCCAAACGGCATTCCACCAAGCAGGGTCAACTAGAGTGCCTTTAAAAATGGTGCGACCTGACGGTAAAGTCCGCCAGCTTAAATAATTATCGAAACCCACCCACTGACCCGCATATAAATTGGTCAATGAGGTATCTGTAAAACTAAAGTAAATAGAACGTAATAAAGGATAAGCAGCAACAAAAATCAAGGCCACAATCATGGGTATTAAAAACCACATCGCGGCACGGATACGTTGAGATTGTAACTCTGCTCTACCTGAAGATGAGACTGCATGAGAGGGGGTCATGAGGTTATCTCCTAAGGTGGTGCTTTAGAAAAAGGGTAACAACGTGGGCTGTTACCCTTCCGACTTAACTCCTGAGGCTATCAGCGTTCAGGGTTTGGAGGAGAACTTACCAACCTTTACCTTTTAATTCGGTTAAATCAGCCTCAAGGACTTCAAGGTTCTCAGCTGCCGTGCCTTTACCTGATAAAGTTTCATGAACTGCTGACCAGAACTTAGAAGATACTTCGTTATATTTAACTTTAGTCGGTGCAGATGGACGTGGTACAGCTTGTAAGAACACATCCTTCCAACGTGGAATAATAGGCTGCTTTTCCTTAATATCGGCATCATCATACAAAGCCATTACCGTTGGTAACTTAGAGCCAATTAAAGCATTTTGCTTTTGAGTATCTTTTGAAGCTAAGAATTTTACTAAAGCAATGGCTGCGTCTTTATTTTTAGCATATTTAGAAACCGCTAAGTTCCAACCGCCTAAAGTGGCCGCAGATTTGTCATTATCACCCCCTGATGGCAAGGTGGTAACATCAAATTTACCTTTAACTTTACTGTCATCCGCTTCACCTAAGCCATAAGCATAAGGCCAGTTACGCATAAAGACGGCATTCCCTGTTTGCCAAACACCACGCGCTTCTTCTTCACCATAAGACAAAACGCCAGGAGGAGAAACGGTATTTACCCAAGATTTGGCTAAATCAATCGCTGCTGCGGCTTTAGGATTATTAATAGAGATTGTGCCATCTGGCTCGACGACTTGACCACCGCCAAAGGATTTAACCCACTCTAAAGCATTACAAGTTAAGCCTTCATAGGCATTACCCTGCCATACAAAACCCCACAGATCTTTACTACCTGCAGCACGCTCAGCTTCCTGAATTTTCTTAGCTGTAGCGGTTAACTCTTCCCAAGTTTTAGGAACGCTAGCGCCATGCTTTTCCAGCAAGTCTTTGCGATAATATAAAGCCGGTGCGTCAGTAAACAGCGGCATAGCCACTAATTTACCATTAACGGTTTGAGACTCAACGATGGATGGGAAATGGTCTTTGATGACGTCTTTAGTAGCTTCTGTCAAATCTTCGAAGTTATCAGCTAACTGTGGTGCCCAAATAACATCCGTCTGATACACATCAATATCAGCATTGCCTGCTGATAACCACAAACGATATTGAGCAAACTGATCGGTTGTAGATGATGGCATCGGTACTACTTTGACAGTATTACCTGTTTCTTTTTCCCAAGGCTTGACGAGTTCTTTAAAGACTTCGATGTCTTTACCGACCGCACCAGAAACGAAATTGACTTCGACTGCATACGCAGAAATTGAAGTCATTGAAGCAGCCATTACAGACAGCAGAATAGCTTGCTTAATAGGATTACGCATTAAGGTCATGATCTATCTCCTCCAAGAAATCAACAACACATAGAAAATAAGCTAACTGGGCGCTTTAGTATCCATCAAAATTATCCAAAGCGCTTTGAATTTTTACAAAAATACACCTATCAACGCAGAAAAGCAATTCCTTGTTTATGCTTTAATACAAAGAAATAATTTTTATTGCTCAAGCCTAGATAAATTAAGCACACAACAAAAATGCCCTTCTGTTTACTCAGACTCCGCCAAACTACGTAGGTATTGAAAGAGTTCTCGACTACTTTTAGGAGGCTTATTCATCGCTTGCTCTTTGCGTGCATTTCGAATCAAGCCCCGCAAATGTTGCCGATCTAACTGCGGATAAGCCTCAAACAATTCACTCAAAGCGGTATCATCTAGCAAGAGTTGATCGCGTAAACGCTCTAAGCGATGAAACACGGCTAAATGTGCACGACTACTGAACTCCCATTCCGCAAACTTCGCTTGAATCGGTTCAAGCTCCACCTGACGCATTAGTTTGCCAATATATTGTTTTTGCCGCCGTAAAGCACCATGATTATTTAAACGCTTCGCCTCCAACACAGCATCCACTAGGCGCTCGGGTAGATCTAGCTGAGCAAGCTGTTCAGGACGTAGACTAATGAGCTTTTCACCTAAAGCTTGTGCCTCTTCCGCCTCACGTTTATCGTGTGAGCGGCTCACATAATCATCATCTTCATCAACTGGGTGGTAATAACCTGCCATCTCATACGATCTCTTTGAATTGAAACTTATGCTAAACAATTTTTGACAAAAAAACAAAAAGGCTCCTAAGGAGCCTTTCTGCTTATAACGATGTAAACCGAAGCTTAGTGACCGCGTGCTTTACCAATACGATGCAGCATTTCGATCTGTGCTTTAGCAGCTTCCAGCTCAGCCTGAATAGCCTCAAAATCGAGGTCTTCAGGATCTTTGCCTTGAAGAGCATCATGCGCACGCTTCATTGCATCTTGAGCTGCTTGTGCGTCTAAATCCTCCGCACGCATCCCAGTATCAGCCAGTACGGTAACCAATGTCGGTTGTACTTCCAATACACCACCAGAGACAAACAATGAAATTGTGCCCTAAAAGCAGATCTGCAAACAAACATCAAAGCACCATGACTTTAATCACCAAAGTATTCTTTGTGTAGTCAAGCAGGCCGATGCAACACGAAAACAATAGTTAAGCAGCCCCGTTCGTCAGATTGCTTACATAGACACTACTGATGTAAATTACAGCAATCAACTCCACAACTAGAATTAACATGCAATCTGATTCAATTTTCAATGTACTGGCACGTTATGCGAAACTAGGACAAACAATATCTTTCCGCATATCCTCTGCTCCATTAGAACGTAGTGGTATTTTACGTGAGTTGCTTCCTAACGGCATGGTTATCGAGACTGATTCTGGAGTCGAATGGGTTTCAGCACAGGACATTTGTACATGGGGAGTACCTAAACAATCCCAACCAGCCACAAACACAATACAACAAGCAACACCTTCTTCTACACATCCACTTCCTAAAGAGTTCAGTATGACATCTTTTGGAACAAAAGATGCCCCCCCTCCGACACCAATACAATCCATATCAAAATCATCGGGCGGGTTACCCTCCACTCCACCAGAAGATCTTAAGCTTATTTTTACTGGAATTCCCGTAATTGAGCTACCAAAGCCATCTTTTGATATACCCTTACTTTCCAAGGA
Organism: Pseudomonadota bacterium; assembly: GCA_046051185.1. Classification (GTDB taxonomy): domain Bacteria; phylum Pseudomonadota; class Gammaproteobacteria; order Thiotrichales; family Thiotrichaceae; genus Thiolinea. The sequence goes on from JBJOOT010000189.1 coordinate 6,504, forward strand.
TATTCAACAAGAAGTTACCCGTTGGAAAAACAAATATGACTATGCAATAAAAGTACATGAACCTGCACGTCTAAATCAGGATGTTGCACGTATTGCGGAACTTGCGGAGTCACTCAGGCAACCTAATCTGTATTACCTTGCTGGACTATTAGCTGATTTTAGCGGACTCAGTAACGCCCGAATAAAAATTTACTTTGAAAATACCCTTGCATTGAACCAAAACCATCAAGAAGCAGCCACTGCTGCCGCAGCAATAGCAATACGGGATAACAATTGGGAAACTGCTGCAAAATTTCTTTTTTGGGCAATAAGGCTTAATGGCTCCATTGATAAAGAATTTCTTGTACGTTGGCTTGGACAGTGTGTCCTTCGGTT
>JBJOOT010000190.1:0-6873 GCA_046051185.1 Pseudomonadota bacterium
GCCAACGCTGATACATTTGATAAGCCAAGCCTCCTAAAGCCGCTACACTCCCCACCTTTAAACCTAGCCCCGTCACTTTTCGCCCCGTGCGAGTACCCAATAAGAGCGCTAAAATACCAGCGGCCGCCGCACCGGTTTTCATACCAGAGAGCATAGAATCTCGCTCAGCACCTTCGGCAGGAATACCTAATTTCTGCTCGGCTAGGGTTTGGCCTTGTTGCACGGTGTCTTTGCTAGTTTTTAACAGTTGTTCTAATAAATGATTAATATCCATGCGATCCTCGTTTGTTAATCCGTTATACCTTGGTTCAAATCGGTTTGAACCTCTAATAATAAAATCCTACGGCTATCACTTTCGACAATACGGAATAAGACTTCCTCTAAGATGAGCTCCTCACCTATATTCGGAATCTTTCCCATTGCGTGCATTACTAATCCTGCTACCGTGTCATAATCATCAACGATGAAATGCGTCCCTAATACTTGATTGAGTTCACTCACTGTTGTTGTCGCATCCACTAAATAGCAATTGGGTGCTTGCAAGCGAATATTCAAGTCTTCCTCGTCATCATGTTCATCATCAATATCACCAACAATTTGCTCAAGCACATCCTCAAAAGTCACCAAGCCCGTCACCCCCGCATATTCATCGAGCACCACTGCCATATGGCTACGGCTATTGCGAAACTCGGCTAATAAACGATTTAAGCGTTGGCTTTCAGGGACGAGTAAAGCAGGACGAACAATATCATGCATCGCAAAACTCTCCGCACGACCGATATATTGGAGCAGATCTTTAGCAATCAGAATCCCAATCAATTCATCCTTATTCTTATTCATCACGGGATAGCGGGAATGTTCCGTTTCGGCAATCGCACTGAGGATTTGTTGAAAATCAGCATCATGATCAATGAAGCTAATTTGAGAACGCGGAATCATAATCTCCCGCACTTGACGAGCACCAAACTCCAACACACCTTGAATCATTTTTACTTCATCGGTATGAAGGATTTTTTTATCATTCGCCCTTTGCAGATCATCTAATAACTGACCGTGGGTCTGAGAGTCTAGATCAAGATGATCAATCAGCCATTGTTTCCAACGCGGTCGTGGTTGAGAACTGGCTATATCACTGTTTTTCATGCTAGCTATTCGTTAGATTCATAAGGATTGGGAATACCCAACTGGCGTAAAATCTCAATTTCACGCGCTTCCATTATATCAGCTTCGATTTCACTGTCCTCATGATCAAAACCTTGTAAATGCAATAAGCCATGCACAATCAAATGCGCCCAATGATGCGAGAGGGTTTTTGCTTGTTCCGCCGCCTCACGCTCTACCACCGGTAGGCAAAGCACTAAATCCCCTAAATGCCCCAGCTCCTCTGCACTTAAAAATTCCAATTCAAAATCAGAGGGTTCATAGGGAAATGACAATACATTAGTTGGATAGTCTCTATGCCGATAGCTTTGGTTCAAGTCCAAGCCTTCTTCAATACCCACGATACGAATCACCACACTGGCTTCGTTTTCCTCCAAACAAGCTGCACGCGCCCATTGCTCGATGAGTTCATCCGCAGGCACTGAGGTAAATGCTTCAGGATTTTGAATTTCAACGAATAAGCTCATGAGCCACCTCGCTGGGATTCGTGGGACGCATGGGTTTCATGGCGCTCGTAAGCGGCCACGATTTTTTGTACCAAAGCATGGCGCACTACGTCCTGCCCTTGAAACCAAGTAAAGCTGATGCCTGGTACATCCTTTAAAATTCCAAGCACTTGTTTTAAGCCGGAGGCTTGCTGGCGAGGTAAGTCAACTTGCGTAATATCCCCTGTAATGACTGCTCGTGAGCCAAACCCTAAGCGAGTCAGAAACATTTTCATTTGCTCAGCGGTAGTATTTTGCGCTTCATCCAACAAAATAAAAGCATCATTTAAAGTCCGCCCCCGCATATAGGCCAAAGGTGCAACTTCAATCACATGATGTTCAATTAAGCGGTTGACCTTTTCAATCCCCAACATTTCAAATAAAGCGTCATACATCGGGCGTAAATAAGGATCAATCTTTTGGGAAAGATCACCGGGCAAGAAACCTAACTTCTCTCCGGCCTCTACGGCAGGACGCACGAGCACTAAGCGCCGAACCTCATCTTGCTCTAAAGCCTCGACCGCACAGGCCACTGCTAGCCAAGTTTTACCTGTACCGGCAGGTCCGATACCAAAACTAATATCATGGCTACGAATATTTTGAACATAACGCGCTTGGGTAAAACCTTTCGGGCGAATATAACCACGGCGCGTGCGAATCTTTACACCATCCGTCCCTGCATAGGCTAATTGATCCAAATTTGCCGCCTGCATAAACAAATGCAGTTTATTAGGATTAAGCAGGGTATCAGCGGTTTCTAGATAGAGATTGTGTAGCAAGTTAATCGTCGTTTGCACCTGATCGGGATGCCCCGATACGGCAAATAAATGCCCGCGATTACTGATTTCGACCCCAAGTCTAGCTTCGATTTGGCGGAGATGTTGATCAAACTGGCCACTTAAATTGATTAAGCGTTCGGTATTCACCGGATTAAGCTCAAAACGCACGGTAACCGATTCAGCGCCTTGAGCCTCTTGATTAGCTGTAGTCAAACTAACTTAATGTCCTATTTTGAAAAATCAGATTATAGCCTAAGGGACGGTACTTCGTATTATACATCTTGCCTAAACCCGCTAGACGACGGATGGGAATAGGCTATAAGTAATTATTATGCTAAACTATAATGGCAACAACATAATGCATTTTAAATGCGCTTAGCTTAATAATAGTACAAAAATAAATGGCAAGAATAAATGCTGAGGTTCTTTAATGGAAACATACTCCATCAACTATACCTCCACACAGAATTGGAGTGTTGCGTTCCCAGCCATCTCTCCGCTAACGCTCCAGTTTGAACCTAGAGACTTGCGACCTTACGAAACGGGCACTGACTGTAGCCATTTTATTCAGCCTAGCGATGGGTTCTTTGAGCTACACAATCAAGCTATTACTCTAACCGCTATTTACGAACGGGATGTAAATTAGCCCACCCTGAGCGTTTTGAGACGGATATTTATGACATCAGCACTCAATCATCCTAACCCTAATCATAAAGTTGAGTCTGGGGCAACTATTAGCCACCGCCTTGCAGCTCAGTTAAAGCGTTGCCATTTGACCCCAACCGATTTGCCGACCAGCCAAGAGCAATGGTCAAAGCTCTTACACATTGTTGATAGTACCTATGCAAGCCATCATGAAGCGTATTATTTACTAGAGCGCTCCTTAGACGTTTCTTCTCAAGAAATGAAGACGCTCTATGAAAATATCAAGCAAGAAAGCGCTCAACGAATTGATGCACTCCATAAATCTGAACAAAAAACTCGTTTCATGGCTAATATGAGCCATGAATTACGCACGCCTATTCATGGAGTGATGGGTTCGTTGGATGTATTACGCGAAACTCCATTAGATGAACGTCAAACCGCCTTCATCAATATAGCCTATAGCTCCTGTGAGGTTATGCTCGATTTAGTCAGTAATATTTTAGACTATTCAAAAATCCATGCGGGTCAACTGACTTTAGAGCAAGTCGATTTTTCACCTCGAGCTTTAGTTGAAGATATTAGCCAAATGATGGCCACACTGGCTCAGAAGAAAGACTTAAGCGTTTATTGCTATGTCCCTGAGGAAACTCCCGCCTTGATGTTTGGTGATGTGGCTCACCTTCGCCAAGTGCTCATGAATATTGCCAGTAATGCGATTAAGTTTACCGAAAAAGGAGAGGTATTCATTAGCCTTGAAATTCAAGAGGTGCATGACCAAGAGGCAACATTAATTTTTGAAATTCGAGATACAGGGATTGGTATCCCGAAAGCGATGCAGGAAAGTATTTTTGAACCCTTCGTGCAAGTTGATGCGAGTATCAATCGCCGCTATGGAGGAACGGGTTTAGGTTTAACCATTGTCAAAGAATTAGTGATTTTAATGGGTGGGCGGGTCTGGCTTGACAGTACACCAGACCAAGGCAGCCAATTCTGGGTAGAAATCAAACTCCCAATTAAGCAATTAGTCAGCGATGAAATCGTGGATGATTATTTAGCGGGGCGCTATATTTTAGTTGTTGAAGATAAGCATACCCATCAAGTTATTCTCAAAAATTATCTGAAAGCATGGAAGGCTAAACCCATTATTGCTAATAATGGTATGGAAGCTTTACAAATGTTGCGCAACAGTATTGCCTTAAATGAACCATTTACTGCGATTATTTTAGAGCGCACGCTACCAGAAATGGATGGCAAAACCTTAGCCCGCTCCATTCGAACTGACCGCCATTATGATCGTTTGCCCTTGATTATGTTATCAAGTCGTGAGCTTGATAAAGCCGAACAGCGCGAACATGGTGTTAATGCTTGTATCAGTACCCCCGTGAAAGCGCAGACCTTAAAAACCTTGCTGATCCAACAAGCTCGCCAAAAAGCTAGCTTTGTCCCTGATCCACAAGCTTTGTTGCAGGAACAGACTCCAGACCATGACAAAGCACCTGCAATTTTATTAGCCGAAGATAATCCGATTAATGCACTGATCGCCACCACAATGTTGGAAACGCTCCCTTATCGAATTGATTTAGTCAGTAATGGTAAACAAGCTTTTTACAAAGCTACACATTACCCTTATCACCTAATCCTTATGGATATTAATATGCCGGATATGGATGGTTTTAGTACTACACAGGCCATTCGCGAATGGGAGCAAGCGAATGCTTTAGCAAATACCCCGATTATCGCCCTCACCGCTAATGCTTTAAAAGATGATCGAGAAAAATGCCTAGCGGCTGGCTTAAATGATTACCTAGCCAAACCGGTCAAAAAAGAGGAAATGTTAAAGACAGTACAGCATTGGCTAGCACTATCGCCACTGAATAAAGCACCACAACCCAGTGACAAAGATTTAGTGTTGATTTAACTTGCCACAGTAATCCGAACCTCGGCCACTCAGTAGGTACGGTTAAATGCTTTTTGAAGTTCTCTAAGTCATGGAGTAGCTCTTTGAACCTCAGATTAAATCTAAACTTTTACATCTTAGCCGAATTAGCTCTCGCTCGGATAAAGCTCAGCCAAACCCAAGTTTGATGGGGAGTTGGTTGTCGAATCTGTCGATTGATGGTGCAAATAATTCTGTACAGCCTGCCATAGTTCCTCGCCCTCCCAAACATGGGTGGTAGAAGCATACAACACGGTGCTTAGATCATCTAAGGCCTGCTTCAAGGGTAGATCAGCCTTGGCTCTGAGCGTGGCGATCGTGGCGGGTGATAATTGTAAATCCTCCCGAATCCATGCCTGTAAACCTTGAAAAGCCGCTTGAGCATCATTGCTTTGGCAAGCCTGTTTCAAGGCCTGTAATGGAGCAATACTGGTTTTAGCCAGCGTGTTTATAGCAGTGGCTTTGGATTTTCGCTTAAACAACCAAGCACCTAGCCCTACTAAGCTGATCACAACCAAAGCAATTAAAGCAATGAATAGCCAAGACTTGAAAATAGAGGTATTCGGTGCTTGACTCGAAGGGACACGCTCTTCAGTCGCGGTCAATAAACCATTATTTGCTGCAGGTTCAGTATTAGCCTTTGCCGCAGGATTAGGGTCAGGCGAAGGCTGACTTTGCCCTAGCCCTGTCACCGTTAACGCACTCGGCTCAATTCGGGCTGTTTGCATTTTTTTAGCTTTCAGATCCCACCAATCAACACTAATCTCTGGCAGTACATAATTGCCATCCGCTGTTCCCATTAAGACCCATTTTTCTTCGCGCATCCCAATTACACTATTGCCGCCTAGGTCATTACGAAACTCAGGCTGATTGGCATAACCTTTAATACCCATTGGCGGCTTAATATCCAGAGCGGGCAACTGCTCGGCCATTAAGCCATCTGCGATCATCGCAATCGTTAAAGTAACTGGCTCACCCGCCTTTAAAGTTTTATTACTAGGTTCCCAATGTGCATTCAAAGTCAAACTATTCGCAGGTAGCCATGTAGATTTGACTTCGGAGGGTTGTGGCTGCACATTAATCACGAGTGGCGCTGAAAAACGGCGAACTTGTTGACCACTAATCCCAAAAGGATCGAGTTGCCGTGAGCGACGATCATCTAAAGCCCCTTGGAAAACAGTACGCCCTAAGGTTAACTCCCCACTAACTTGAGGAAAGACCGCATAACGGCGTTCAATCATTTGATAGCGCACACCATTCCGATTAATTACCCCACTTTTAGTCGTTCCTAATTGCTGAATTAATCCTTTGCCTTTTTCTAACTCAGGATGCGACATACTAGCTCGGGTTGGTAACAGCGGGACGACATGCAATAAGCGTTGTGTAACGATCACTTGCTGTTGTACATAAGGGTTGCTTGGTTCAGCACTCAGCTCAACAAGAATGTCAGCATTGGGCTTACCATTCAAATCAACGCTCCCTTCGACCACTTGAATCGTAGTTGGCTCGCTGCTGAATTGGCCGAAATGAATACTAGGAATTTGCAAACGACCCGCTTGCTTGGCGAATAAGCCTACAGTCCAGACGGTTTGCTGGGTCATTTGCCCATTGATATATTGCAGATTAGTACTGGTCGAACTACTGGTTACCTGAAAATCTTTGCTTAATGGACTAAAGTCAGGCGTCACTGCCAGTGTTTGATCGGTGGAAAATGTTAAACTGAAATCATCCCCCACGGATACTGTCTCAGGGTTTACTTGTACTTGCACACCTGCCGCCCATACTTTGCAGCTGATGCTTAAACACAAGCAAACCATCACTATGAGCCTAACCACCGTCATTACCAAGCATCTCCTTGATTAGGATG
>JBJOOT010000191.1:0-6867 GCA_046051185.1 Pseudomonadota bacterium
TTAAGGATTAAATTTTTAATGGGTCTGAGTATAGGGCATGAGCTTTGACTTACTAGGGTTCTGGTTAAAATTTCGTAAATTCACTGCAGGTTTCGGTTTATTCGATAAATACGTTCAAAATATACGATTGGACATAAACATCGCAGTTGGTTAGATTAGACTGAGGTACATAATTCATAGCTTGATTTGTTAACCCAAAGAAGAGGAGTCAAAGATGGATTTGAAAGGAAGTCAAACTGAGCAAAGTTTAAAAGACGCTTTTGCTGGTGAGTCACAAGCGAATCGCCGCTATTTATATTTCGCAGCTAAAGCCGATGTAGAAGGCTATAACGATGTAGCTGTCGTTTTCCGCTCCACGGCCGAAGGTGAAACAGGGCATGCGCATGGTCATTTAGAGTATCTGGAAGCTTCAGGTGATCCTGCAACGGGTTTGCCCATTGGCCCTACCGCTGACAATCTGCGTTCTGCGGTAGCGGGTGAAACTCACGAATACTCGGATATGTATCCGGGGATGGCGAAAATCGCTCGTGAGGAAGGCTTTGATGAAATTGCTGATTGGTTTGAAACTTTAGCCAAGGCTGAGCGCTCACACGCAAATCGTTTCCAAAAAGCGTTAGATAATTTAGACGCTTAAGCGTTTATTTCACTGCCCGCTACTACAAAATCCTCTCCCTTATCCTTGATATTGGGGGAGGTTTAGTCTCAGTGCCTATGTTACGGAGCAACAGTCATGGCAACCCCTAAACGTGAAGGCAGCCTTGAGGCTGCGACTCGTCATCCTCTCGATTGGAAAAATCCTGAGTTTTATAATGAGGAAGCCGTACTCAAAGAAATGGAGCGGGTCTTCGATTTATGTCATGGTTGTCGGCGCTGTGTCAGTCTGTGTAATGCCTTTCCGACCTTATTTGATCTTGTCGATAATTCGGCAACCATGGAGGTCGATGGTGTAAAAAAAGAGGATTATAAAAAGGTTGTTGATCATTGCTACCTTTGTGATCTTTGTTATATGACTAAATGTCCGTATACCCCACCGCATGAATGGAATATTGATTTTCCTCATTTAATGCTGCGTGCAAAGGCGGTGCATTTTAAGAAAGATGGCGCGAGTATGCGCGATAAACTGCTGACATCTACTGATTTAGTTGGGAATTTAGCGGGTATTCCTGTGGTATCGACCGTTGTGAATAGTTTGAATCAAAATCCTGTTTTCCGCCAAGGATTGGCTAAGGCCGGTATTCACCCTCAGGCGATTCTGCCTGCGTTTCATAGCAAAACGGCGCGTCAATTGATTAAATCCGAGCGTAGCTTAGAACCTAGTGCAGCGATTCCCGCAGGGCGGACGACGGGCAAAGTTGCAATCTTTACCACTTGTTATGGCAATCGAAATGCACCTGATACCGTCGCTGATTTATTGAAAATCTTTGAGCACAATGGCATTCCGGTGTCGTTGATGGCTAAAGAGCAATGTTGTGGTATGCCTAAATTAGAGCTAGGTGATTTAGAGGCTGTTGCCGCTGCTAAAGCTGCGAATATCCCATCAATGCTCGCCATGATTGAGCAAGGTTGGGATATTGTTGCCCCAATTCCTTCTTGCGTATTAATGTTCAAGCAAGAGCTGCCCTTAATGTTCCCGGATGATGAAGAGGTGAAAACAGTCAAGCAGCGTATTTTTGACCCGTTTGAATATTTAATGTTGCGACATAAAGAAGGGCAGCTAAAAACTGAGTTTAAACAATCGTTAGGTAAGGTGGCTTACCATACAGCTTGCCATTTAAGAGTGCAGAATATTGGCTATAAAACACGAGAAATCTTGGAGTTAGTGCCGAATACTAAAATCGAATTATTAGAACGTTGCTCTGGACATGATGGCACTTATGCGGTGAAAACCGAGTTTCATGATATTTCGATGAAGATTTGCCGACCTATCGTGAATAAGGTGAAACAGTCTAAGCCAGATTATTATGGGAGTGACTGCCCAATGGCGGGTGATCAAATCGAAAATGGTTTAGATGATGAAGCTCCCGCACCCACCCATCCGCTAACGATGTTGCGGATTGCTTATGGACTTTAGCATAGAGGATCACAGGATGAATCAACTCACACGCGCGGATTTAATGAGTCTTGAGCAATATTCAGAGCAACGTAAAGCATTTCGGGAAAAAGTCATGGCGCATAAAATCCCGCGCCAAATCGCTATTGGCCCCAATGCGAGTTTGTATTTTGAGGATCGCCTAACCATTCAATATCAAATTCAAGAAATGCTCCGAGTGGAGCGTATTTTTGAAGCGAAAGGTATTGAAGAGGAGCTTGAGGCTTATAACCCTTTGATTCCTGATGGTTCTAATTGGAAAGCAACCTTAATGTTGGAATTCCCAAATCCAGAAGAGCGTAAAGCATGGTTGGCTAAACTCTTAGGTCTGGAGCGGCAAACTTGGGTACAGGTACAAGGGTTTGACCCCATTTTTGCGATAGCCAATGAGGATTTACCCCGCGAAACCACTGAAAAAACGGCAGCCGTCCATTTTATGCGTTTTGAGCTGAGTCGTGAGATGATTGCTGCGGTCAAAGCAGATGCTGGAATTAGTATGGGTATTAATCACCCTCAATATAACTATAGTACGGAGTTGACAGAGGCATCCCGTCTTTCTTTGGCAGCGGACTTAAGTTAGGGATATGCAAGCAGCTATTAGTCAAGCTACTTTAAATGAATTTACGGAGCAACTTGCAAATCATCCGATTTATTCAGCGTTGGCAACCCTAGAAGATTTGCAGGGGTTTATGGAGCAGCATATTTATTCTGTATGGGATTTCATGTCCTTAATTAAGTATCTGCAAGCGGCTGTTGCTCCAACGACTGTGCCTTGGCTACCACAAGGCGATAGTTCTCTGCGGCGCTTCATTAATGAATTAGTGCTTGAAGAGGAGTCGGATCAACTGCCAGATGGCACTTATTCTAGTCATGTAGAATTGTATTTGTGTGCTATGGCAGAAGTCGGAGCGAATACTCAGCCGTTTAATCAGTTTCTGCAAGTAGTCGAGGAGCTTGGTATTGAGGCAGCTTTAGCTTTGCCAAGCGTTCCTATAGCATCTAGATTGTTTACACAACAGACGTTTACCTTTTTAGTCAGTCAACAAGCCCATCAAGTTGCAGCTGCTTTGGCTTTAGGGCGTGAGCATATCATCCCTATGATGTTTCGAGCTTTACTAGAGCGGATGCAAGTGTCAGAAAAAGATGCACCGATTTTCCATTTTTACCTGAAGCGTCATGTGCATTTGGATGAAGATTTTCATGCGCCTTTATCTTTACGCTTATTGAATAATTTATGCGCTAATGATCCTATAAAAACGCAGCAAGCTATTCAAGCAGCCCAACAAGCCATCCGAGCACGTTTGCAGTTTTGGGATGGTGTATTAGCAGCACTTAAACCTTGAGGCCTGATTCGGTTGGCTTAAGATTTAGTGACTACGATTGGTTGAGAACCAAGCTAAAGCTTCCAAGGCTTCACGATATGGGCTGACTGGTAGATAGTTTAAATGCTCAATCGCTAATTGTGCCTCGCGTTGTGCTAATTGTGCTGTATAGGCTAGTGCGTCCGAGTCTTTAATGGCTTGGATAATTTGATCTAAATTATCTAAGCCGCCATGCTCAATCGAGTCTCGCAGCATTTGTGCGGTTGCTCCTGAGCTATGGCGTAAGGCGACAATCAAGGGCAGTGTTGGTTTACCTTCGGCTAAATCATCCCCGACATTTTTACCCATCGCTTCACTACTTGCGGTGTAGTCAAGCATATCATCTACTAGCTGGAAGGCGGTTCCTAAGTGCATGCCATAACGTGCTAATGCTTGTTCTTCTTCGGGTGTTTTTTTGGCTAATACCGCCCCTAATTGGCAGGCTGCCTCAAAAAGACGCGCTGTTTTGGAGTGAATCACCTCCATATAACGCTCTTCCGTGGTATCGGGATCATGACAATTGAGGAGCTGGAGCACTTCACCTTCAGCGATCACATTCGTGGTGCTTGCAAGGATTTGCATAACCCGCATACTGCCCACATCCACCATCATTTCAAATGAACGTGAATACAGGAAATCACCGACTAAGACGGCAGCTTGATTACCCCAAACATTATTCGCTGTTTGTCTACCACGACGCAGATCGGATTCATCCACAACATCATCATGGAGCAAAGTGGCGGTATGAATAAATTCAATAATCGCCGCGACATCAATATGCTGAGTGCCTTGATAGCCACAGGCTCGAGCACAAATCAAAGCTAATAAAGGGCGCAGGCGTTTACCGCCACTATTAATAATATAGTGGCTAAGTTGATTGACCAAAGCGACTTCAGAGTGCAAACGCTGTTGAATGAGCGTGTTGACAGCACGCATATCGTCGGCGGTCAGCTGGAGTATTGTGGTAAAATCCATTATCAAGCAGCTAGCTGAAAGCACTGCATGCTAGAAACAGCTAAGGATTGTGTCAAGCAATAGTCGCTATCTATCTTGCTTTACTTGGATGAAGTCGAATTCGTTTGACCTAAGGGCGCGAAAACAGTAGAATTTTGCGGCTCTTTAACAGGACATTTTTCTGGAGAATCTTAATCATGTACGCGATCATCGTAACAGGCGGTAAGCAATACCGCGTCGCGAAAGGCGACACACTGCTAGTTGAAAAGCTAGAAGTGGAAGAAGGCGCAAGCATTGATTTTGAGAATGTCCTGATGGTCGGGGAAGGTGAATCAGTGCAAATTGGTACACCTTACCTTGCAGGAAGTAAGGTGACTGCAACGGTAAAGGCCCAGACTCGCGGCGAGAAAGTGCGGATTATGAAGTTCCGCCGCCGTAAGCACCATCAGAAATGTACTGGTCACCGCCAGTATCTGACAGAAATCGAAATCACTGGTATTTCAGCGTAAGGGGTAATTATCAATGGCACATAAAAAAGCAGGCGGTAGTACCCGCAATGGACGCGACTCAGAATCCAAACGTTTGGGTGTGAAGCGTTTTGGCGGTCAATTCGTATTGGCTGGCAATATTCTCGTGCGCCAGCGCGGGACTCATTTCCACCCCGGCGATAATGTAGGCTGTGGTAAAGACCATACTTTATTTGCGAAAGCAGATGGCGTGGTAACTTTCCAAGTTAAGGGTGAGAAAGGCCGTAAGTTTGTCAGTATTCAGCCCTTATCTGCTGAAAACGCCTAAGGCACTCTTCGGATACGAATCCTAGAAGCCCCGCCTGTCGGGGCTTTTTCGTATATGCTTCACAGACGCAAGTCGAGGCAAGGTTATGCAGTTTGTTGATGAGGTCGTTATCCAAGTAAAAGCGGGTGATGGCGGTAATGGCGTAGTCAGTTTTCGCCGAGAAAAAAATATTGAATTTGGTGGCCCCGATGGCGGCGATGGTGGCGATGGCGGTGATGTTTATTTAGTAGCTGATCGTAATCTCAATACCCTGATTGATTTTCGGCATTTACGGCATTATGAAGCCGAGCGCGGCAAGAACGGCGGTGCGCGGAATATGACGGGTAATCGTGGCGAGGATAAGCTCGTGCCTGTACCGGTGGGTACGATGGCCTTTGATGAAGAGACGGGTGAATTAATCGGGGATTTAACCGAGCCAGAGCAACGCTTAATGGTGGCTAAGGGCGGCTTTCATGGGTTAGGTAACTTGCGCTATAAGAGCTCTGTTAATCGTGCCCCTCGTCAATGTAAACCAGGGTCAGAGGGTGAGTTTCGTGGCTTACGCCTTGAGTTGAAGTTATTAGCGGATGTGGGCTTACTCGGCTTGCCGAATGCGGGTAAATCAACTCTGATTAGTGCGGTATCTTCAGCCCGTCCGAAAGTGGCGGATTATCCATTCACTACTTTGTACCCCAATTTAGGTGTAGTGCGGGTCGGGGATTTACAAAGCTTTGTCATGGCGGATATTCCGGGCTTGATTGAAGGCGCTGCGGAAGGGGCGGGTTTAGGTATTCAATTTTTGAAGCATTTATCCCGTACCAGTTTACTCTTGCATGTGGTGGATATTGCACCTTTAGATGAGACAATTGATCCGGTTGAATCGGTACATACGATTGAGCGTGAACTAGAAAAATACAGCGATGATTTAGCGGATCGACCGCGTTGGTTAGTATTAAATAAAATTGATCTTGTCCCTGAGGAAGAGCGTGTGCAACGCTGTCAAGCTATTGTGGATGCTTTGGGCTGGCAAGGTGAGGTTTTCTTTATTTCTGCGGCTACCGCTCAAGGTACGCAGGATTTATGTTATCAGATTATGCAGTACTTAGAAGAAAATGCAGGATAGGGTTGAATTTATACGGACTACACGCCGCTGGATTGTCAAAATCGGTAGCGCTTTATTAACTCGTGATGGTGAAGGCTTAGACCGAGCCGCTCTTGCTGATTGGGCGGGGCAAATGGCACGCTTGCGCAAGCAGGGGATTGAGATTGTCTTAGTCTCCTCTGGTGCCGTGGCAGAGGGCATGAGTCGGATGGGCTGGAAGCAAAAACCAAAGGCTTTATTTGAAAAGCAAGCGGCTGCGGCTATTGGGCAAATGAGCCTGATTCATGCGTATGAGGTCAATTTTCAAGAGCATGGCTATTTGGCGGCACAGGTTTTGTTGACTCATGATGATCTTGCTAATCGGCGTCGTTATCTAAATGCGCGCAATACGCTGCGTACTTTGGTTGAGCTTGGCACGATTCCGGTGATTAATGAAAATGATACGGTAGCCGCTGAAGAAATTCGTTTAGGGGATAATGACACTTTAGGTGCATTAGTCGCCAATTTAGTTGAGGCAGAGTTATTAGTTATTTTGACTGATCAGCAAGGTTTGTATGACAAAGATCCGCGCAAATTTGCGGATGCTA
>JBJOOT010000192.1:0-6796 GCA_046051185.1 Pseudomonadota bacterium
GCTTTTACTAGCATCTTCAAGCCTAACCTTTCGTCTTATCATTCTCTATGCCCATCAAGCCTAGACCTGCAAAACCCTAAACAGTCAAGAATACTGTCAAGACATTTTCTTGCTTGCTTGTTGCTATGACTTATTCAAACCTACAAAGCTTTCATCGTGGCTTAGTGCTACAAAATGCGACCGCTTTTCCAACTGAGTATTATGCGGATTTACATAATGCCTCGAGTGTGCGTCCTATTTCGCGCTATCTCCCCCCACCGATTTTGTCCATTCATGAAATCTCGCCTAGGCTTAGCCCCGTTAAGTTAAAAGAACTAGACTTAGCACCTCAGTCACTACCTGAAAAGCAGATTTCCGCACCTGTCCCTCCTGAACTGATTCCTACTGTTTCAGAGGTTTTACGCCCAGCAATCACCATTGAGAGTGTACCTATATTAGAAAAAGGTGGAAAAGTGATCTGGAAACCGGGGCATGGTTTAGTAGAAAAAGTCGACAAATTAACCGGAGAGATCGTGCATTTGGCTGAAAAATATCCACCTGTGATAAAAATATAAAAGTTTCTCGACTCAGACAAGGGTTTAAAGCAAGCTCTATAGCTTTTTAGCTAAAATCGCACTAATAAATCAAACCCTTGATACGCTTTAAAACAATGCAAAACACTAAAATACTTATATTAGGACTTATGGTTACCTCCCTATTGGCTAGTTGTGCTAGTCAAAGAGGGAATATTAACTCTTCTCAACCCAAACTAGCTGGCTCTAAACTGGCTCAGCCTATGCTTTCGAGCTTTAAGATTCCGGCTACTTGCTCTGCTGAATTGCTTCGTCCTGCAGTCTTTCGCGAAGAGCCGCTCAAAGTCTTGGTCTATGACGGCTCAGCAAGCTATACCAATATTCCAGCAGAGCTGTCTTGGAGTGAAACAAAAATTCAAGTCGAACCTGCTCGGTATGCACACGAAACGGAAACCGCTGAATATGAAACTATTGAAGACGTGATGGAAATAGAACGAGCGCGTTCAGAACTCTATGCAAGCCCGGCTAAATATAAAGTGGCCCTTCGAGAGGTTTTAGTTAAACCTGAACATCGACAGTGGCAACCCGGCTGCTTGGCAAGCCCTACTAAAACCTGTCTTGAAAAAGTCTCTGCGGCCTTCACGCAGTTAAAGACCGAAGTGATTCAAGCACCGGCTCAAATTAGTCAACGCGATATTCCCGCCAAAAAAATTACCATAACACGTAAAAAACTAATCAAAGCGGGTAAAGGGCGTGGTGAAATACTGCCTGCACGTTATGAGACCATCAAGCGTTATCGAGTCAGTAAACCGTGGAAAATTATTTCAAACTTAGTACCTAGTCGCTATGAAACACTGATGGTTCAACGCAAACTACGGGATGAGCAAATCCTTAAGATGCCTGTTATCTGTCCAAACGCTTTAAGCACGGAACAAATTACTCAAATCCAACAAGCTTTAATACAAAACGGGCAACGCTTAAGTGTATCGGGGCGCTTAGATCTCAACACACTGACCGCCCTCCATGCTTTTCAAGTTGAACACCAACTGCTAGTGGGCGCTATCACCTTAGAAACCTTACGAAACTTAGGCCTAACATAGCAGTTACCCAGTATTTTCGTTAGACTGCTCCTTAATACGCCAAACATGAAAAATACAATAGGAGCAGTCATGAGCGAACAAGCTGGCATTCTCATTGGCAAAGGTGGCAACCAATATATTAATTTGAATCTGCGCTTTGCCAACCGACATGGGTTGATTGCAGGCGCTACTGGGACTGGTAAGACCGTTTCCTTACAAGCCCTCGCTGAAGGCTTTTCACGCGCTGGTGTTCCTGTTTTCATGGCTGACATCAAAGGGGACTTAACAGGTATCAGCCAAGCGGGTACAGCTAATCCTAAACTCGAAGAGCGCGTTAAAACGATTGGTATTGCGGATTTTAAGTTCGAAGGCTATCCCAGCATTCTGTGGGATTTAGCCGGTCAACAAGGCCACCCTATTCGCGCCACGGTATCCGATATTGGCCCATTGTTATTATCACGCTTGCTCGAGCTGAACGATACTCAAGAGGGTTTACTGAATATTGCCTTTAAATTCGCCGATGATGAAGGCATGTTATTGCTCGATTTAAAAGATCTACGCTCGATTCTAAAACATATCGGTGAACACGCCCAAGACTTCCAAAATGCTTATGGTAATGTCAGTTCTTCTTCAATTGGAGCGATTCAACGCCGTTTATTAGTCCTCGAACAACAAGGTGCTGAAAACTTCTTTGGTGAACCGGCTTTAGACCTTTGGGATTTTATTCGTACCGCCCCGAATGGTTATGGCAATGTCAATATTCTAATGGCCGACAAGCTAATGATGACACCGCGCTTGTATGCTACTTTCCTGTTATGGCTTTTATCTGAACTGTTTGAAAACCTACCTGAGGTAGGCGATTTAGATAAACCGCGCCTCGTTTTCTTCTTTGATGAAGCCCATTTACTGTTTAACGATGCCCCCAAAGCTTTAGTGGATAAAGTAGAACAAGTGGTGCGCTTGATTCGCTCTAAAGGGGTAGGTGTTTATTTTATTACTCAAAATCCGCTGGATATTCCCGATAGTATTCTCGGGCAATTAGGGAATCGCATTCAACACGCTCTCCGTGCTTTCACCCCTCGTGATCAAAAAGCCGTCAAAGCAGCCGCCGATACCTTTCGTGCTAACCCTGATTTAGATACGGCAGAAGTGATTATGGAACTAGGTGTCGGTGAAGCGTTAGTGTCCGTCTTAGAGGAAAAAGGTATTCCGAGTATCGTACAACGTACCCTGATTCGTCCACCACAATCACGGATTGGCCCTGCTACCGCTGAAGAACGTGCAAATTTAATTCGCCAAAGCCCCTTTGCAGGTCGTTATGACAAGATGATTGACCGCGAATCGGCGCATGAAATTCTGCAAGCACGCGCTGAAAAACTTTCCACGGAACTCGCCGCTGCAAGTCAAGCTAAAGAGTTCGAAAAAGCCGCCCGTCGTTATGAGGCGGCGAATACACCGCGTCCGAGTAATCGCCAAACGTTAGGGGAAGCAATTGTAAAAAGTGCCGCCCGCTCGATTAGTTCGAATCTAGGCAAACAAATCGTGCGCGGCCTCTTAGGTTCGCTTTTTAAAGGCCGTTAAGTCCAAGCTTTCTGCTGCATACAATGGATAAACGGTGTAAACTCGCGCCCATTCTGTTGGGATATGCCGAGAAAAAGGGCAAATTAATGCTCTAAATGAGTCATTGAGCTGTGCTTGCTTTGAGCGCAAACACAGCTCTTAATCCTGATTTTCTGAGAACATCGGCATGCTAACAACACCAAATAATAGCAAGACTTATAGGAATAGCTCCATGATGGATGTTCGCAAAATCAAAAAACTGATCGACCTGCTTGAAGACAGCGATGTTGCTGAAATTGAGATTAAAGAAGGCGAAGATTCTGTGCGGATTAGTCGGGTTTCAACATCAGCAACCCCCGCTATGCCCCTACAGCAATATTACGCCCCACCGCCTATGATGCCGCAAGCTCCTGCGGCAGCGGCTACGCCAGCAACTGCACCCGTGGCTAATGATAAACCCGCAGCACCGACAGGGCATGTACTAGAGTCCCCAATGGTCGGTACTTTTTATCGCTCTTCTTCACCAGGCGCAAAATCCTTTGTTGAAGTCGGTCAAGCCGTTAAAGTTGGTGATACGCTTTGTATCATTGAAGCGATGAAAATGCTCAATCAAATTCAAGCCGATAAAAGTGGTGTCATTAAGGCCATTTTGGTTGAGAACGAGCAACCTGTAGAGTTTGGTCAGCCCTTAATGATCATCGACTAAATCGGAGGCTTGCATGTTAAAAAAAGTCCTCATCGCTAATCGTGGCGAAATCGCTTTACGTATCCTGCGTGCTTGTCGCGAATTAGGTATTAAAACTGTCGCGGTTCACTCCACAGCCGATCGTGACCTCAAGCATGTCCGCTTAGCAGACGAATCCGTCTGTATTGGCCCACCGCGCTCCATTGACAGTTATTTAAATATCCCAGCCATTATTAGTGCAGCCGAAGTCACTGGGGCTGATGCCATTCACCCCGGTTATGGTTTCCTATCTGAAAATGCTGATTTTGCTGAGCGAGTTGAATCGAGTGGCTTTATTTTTATTGGCCCTCGTGCTGAAACCATTCGCCTCATGGGTGATAAAATTTCTGCCAAGGAAGCCATGCAAAAAGCGAAAGTGCCTTGCGTTCCCGGTTCAGATGGCCCCGTACCAGATGATAAAGAGGAATGCCTTGCAATGGCTCAACGGATTGGCTACCCGATTATTATTAAAGCAACCGGTGGAGGGGGTGGACGCGGGATGCGCGTAGTTCATCAGGCAGAAGATTTATTCCGCTCCATCGAAATGACCCGCTCTGAGGCAAAAGCAGCTTTTGGCAATGACGTGGTTTATATGGAAAAGTATTTGATCCATCCCCGTCATATTGAATTCCAAGTATTAGCCGATCAATACGGGAATGCCATTCATCTTTGTGAGCGCGATTGCTCCATGCAACGTCGTCACCAAAAAGTAGTCGAAGAAGCTCCAGCTCCGGGGATCACAGAAGAACAGCGGGCGCGAATTGGTAAAGTCGTCGCTGATGCTTGTCGTAAAATTAATTATCGGGGAGCCGGTACTTTTGAGTTTTTGTATGAAAACGGTGAGTTTTATTTCATTGAAATGAATACCCGTTTACAAGTCGAACACCCTGTTACAGAGCTTATTACTGGGGTTGATTTAGTCAAACAACAATTACTCATCGCTGCTGGTGAAAAGCTACAAATTAAGCAAGAGGATATTCGCCCTCACGGTCATGCCATTGAATGTCGGATCAATGCAGAAGATCCAGATACTTTCGCCCCTTCTCCGGGCAAAATTACTCGCTATCATGCCCCCGGTGGCTTAGGAGTACGAGTGGATTCGCATATTTATGCCGATTACACCGTTCCCCCTTATTATGATTCTATGATCGGCAAATTAATTGTGCATGGGGAAGATCGTTTAACCGCACTCAATCGCATGAATGGTGCTTTGACTGAAATGATTGTTGAAGGCATTAAAACAAATGTCCCCCTACAACGCCGGATCATGACTGACCCTGCTTTCCGGCAAGGTGGAACTGATATTCACTATTTAGAGAAAAAGTTAGGTCTACAATGACTTGGCAACAGTTAATTTGTCATACTCGGGTTGAGCATCAAGAAGCAATTAGTCTTCTCTTAGAAGAAGCTGGAGCGGCTTCTGTGACTTTTGAAGATGCTGTTGACCAGCCCATTCTTGAGCCTTTACCCGGTGAAACCCCCTTATGGGATCAGCTCGTGATTACCGGCCTTTATCCAGCCGACGATGATCTGACTGCCCTACTCTTAGATTTAGAGTTACATCGTAGTGCATGGGGTATTACTGAGCTAAAGCTGGAGCAATTAGAAGATCGTCCTTGGGTACGTGAATGGATGGATAATTTTCATCCTATGCCCTTCGGTAAGCGGCTTTGGGTTTATCCAAGCTGGCGCGAAGTCCCTGAAGAAGCTACAGATGCAGTCAAGATTTTATTAGATCCGGGCTTGGCATTTGGTACGGGTAATCATCCCACCACTGCACTTTGCTTAGAGTGGCTGGATGGCGAAGACTTAGTGGGTAAAAGTGTCCTTGATTATGGTTGCGGTAGTGGCATCCTCGCAATTGCAGCGGCTAAGCTAGGTGCAGCCGATATTGTTGCTACGGATATTGACCCACAAGCTTTAGAGGCAACTCAGGAAAACGCTCGGCGCAACCAGTTAAGCACAGGGCGTATTATTAGCTGTCTGCCAGAAGAGGTACCCGCACAACAGTATGATGTGGTGATTGCGAATATTTTATCAGGGCCTTTAGTCAGCTTAGCACCTACCCTTTTAAGCTATCTAAAACCGCAAGGTCGTCTTGCACTTTCAGGGATTTTGGCTGATCAAGGGGTAACAGTGGCCAAAGCTTATGAATTTGCCCTAGAAAATACCCGCATAACCGCTAAAGAGGACTGGTTACGCCTCGAAGGCACAGCAAAAGCCTAGCCCTAAGCCACTCTTACTTTTTTTAACCCCGCTCATCAGTTCAATAATGTTAAAAGCGGGGTTCTAGCTTAGGATTAACGCTACTATTTTATGCAGTAAATCATTCAGCTGTCTTTAAAAAATAGGGCTACAATAAGAATGCTATGTCTAACCTAATCACATGAACTAAATGTATACCCAGTGTAGTCATTGCCGTGCTGTTTTTCGTGTTACCATGAAAGAGCTTACTGCCGCTCAGGGCTTATTGCGCTGTGGTGAATGCGATACTATTTTCGATGCAATGAAGGCTTTAAGCACCACCCTGCCTGATGAGCGCTTAGGGAGTGACGGTAGCCGTGATTTGCTTGGAGAGGCACGGATTCATACTTTACCCCTAGGCAGTTTAGCCGAAGGTAGCTCAAGTGCTCATCCACACAAAGCAGGAAAAACGCATCCTGCCAATAGACGCTCTGCGAAATCACGGAAATTTTTATATCTCAGCCTTTTTGCACTGTGTTTATTGTTATTAATTCAGCTATTTTACAGCTATCGGACTAAGCTCTTAGAATATCCAAGCACCCGTGAATTCACTCAAACGCTGTGCTCATGGTTAGCTTGTGAGCTAGACAATGTACGGCATTTAGACCAAATCAAATTGTTGAGCCACACTGTTTATACTCATCCAAATACACCGAATGTTTTGATTCTTAATACCT
>JBJOOT010000193.1:0-6697 GCA_046051185.1 Pseudomonadota bacterium
GAATGCTTAGCGGCTTGCTGTGGCGCTCCTATGATGCAAGTCAACCACGTTTATTATACGGAGCTAACCCCTGAAAAGGTGGATAGCATCCTTGACGGATTGGAGTGAAGATGGCCAATCAAGTTTGTTTTAATACCCGTCAGTTTGGTGATCAATCGCATACTTACGAAAATTACCTGAAGATTGGTGGGTATGAGGCGTGGAAAAAAATCCTAGCAAATAATACTCCCCAAACTGAAGTGATTGATGAAATTAAAAAATCCGGTTTGCGGGGACGTGGTGGAGCTGGTTTCCCCACAGGGATGAAATGGAGTTTCATGCCGCGCACGATGCCAGGACAAAAGTATTTAGTCTGTAATGGCGATGAGTCTGAGCCAGGTACTTGTAAAGACCGTGATATTTTGCGTTTCAATCCACATGCTTTAGTTGAAGGCATGGCTATTGGTGCATATTGTATTGGCGCGACGGTTGCTTACAACTATATGCGGGGCGAGTTTATGGATGAGCCTTTCTTGCGCTTTGAGCAAGCGGTGCGTGAGGCTTATGAGGCCGGGTTATTGGGTAAAAATATCCTCGGCAGTGGTATTGATGTGGATATTTATGGCTCATTAGGGGCTGGGGCTTATATCTGCGGTGAAGAGACTGCTTTATTGGAGTCTTTAGAAGGTAAAAAAGGTCAGCCTCGTTTCAAGCCGCCTTTCCCTGCAAGTTTTGGTCTGTACGGTCGCCCCACCACGATTAATAATGTTGAAACCCTCTCTTCAGTCCCTACGATTTTACGACAAGGCGGGGATTGGTTCTCTAGCTTAGGGGTTAAGAATGCGGGGGGTGAAAAGCTTTTTTCAGTGTCTGGGCATGTGAATCGTCCTGGGAATTTTGAGATTGGTTTAGGTACTCCTTTCCGTGAATTATTGGAAATGGCTGGCGGCGTCCGCAAAGGGCATCAGTTAAAAGCAGTGATCCCCGGAGGCTCTTCAGTGCCTGTCCTACCTGCAGAAACGATGCTTGAGCTGACAATGGACTATGACTCGATCTCTAAAGCAGGCTCTATGTTAGGTTCAGGTGCAGTGATTGTCATGGACGAAACCACCGATATGGTGAAGGTGCTCCAGCGATTGTCACGTTTTTATCATTTTGAATCTTGTGGTCAATGCACGCCTTGTCGAGAAGGCACAGGTTGGTTGTATCGGATGTTGACGCGCATGCTGGCAGGTAAAGGCACGATGGACGATATTGAGCGGCTTGAGTCCGTCTCGCATAAGATTGAAGGTCGCACCATTTGTGCCTTAGGTGACGCAGCGGCTATGCCGGTCTGGAGTTTTATTAAGCATTTTCGTCCTGAATTTGAGCATTATGTACGCTATGGGCGCAGTATGGTGGATGCTCCTGCCATTAAGGGGGCTGCATGAGTGAAGACTTAGTTAGCTTTGAGGTGAATGGTCAAACCTTACAAGCTCGCCCCGGCAGTATGCTCATTGCCGCTACCGATGCCGCAGGTATTACGGTGCCACGGTTTTGTTATCATAAAAAACTATCTGTCGCGGCGAATTGCCGGATGTGTTTAGTTGAGGTTGAACGCGCTCCTAAACCAATGCCTGCTTGTGCTACACCGATTGTTGCCGGTATGAAGGTCTGGACTCATTCCGCTAAGGCGCGTGCTGCTCAGCAAGATGTGATGGAGTTTTTACTGATTAATCACCCCTTGGATTGTCCTATTTGTGATCAGGGGGGGGAATGTGAGCTGCAGGATTTATCCGTTGGTTTTGGCAATAGCGCCTCTGAATATGTCGAAATCAAACGAGTTGTCCGTGACAAAGATATTGGCCCTTTGATTGAAACAGCTATGACACGCTGTATTCACTGTACTCGCTGTGTGCGTTTTGGCGAAGAAATTGCAGGAATGCGCGAATTAGGGGCGACAGGACGCAGTCAATACACTGAAATTGGTACTTATGTCGCAAAAACAGTAAGTTCGGAGCTATCGGGCAATGTGATTGATGTTTGTCCGGTGGGTGCTTTAACGGCTAAGCCCTCACGCTACACGGCTCGTCCTTGGGAAATGCGTGCGCATGATAGTATTGCTCCCCATGATTGCGTGGGTTCGAATATTCATGTGCATACCGCTCGTGGCAAAGTTGTGCGGGTAGTGCCTCGTGATAATGAGGCCATTAATGAATGTTGGATTTCTGATCGTGATCGGTTTAGTTATGAAGGTCTGAAGAGTCAAGAGCGCTTACTGAAACCCCAAATTAAGCGTGATGGTCATTGGAAAGAAGTCAGTTGGCAGGAAGCTTTAGACAGTGTTTCGGGCATCTTGCGGAAACAGTTGCCATTTAATATCGCGGCTCTAGCAGGCTCTAGCTCTAGTTTAGAAGAGTTTTTCCTGTTTCAAAAACTCATGCGTGGCCTCAATATTACTCATATTGATCATCGCTTACGCCAAATTGATTTTAGTGATCAAGCAGTTGCCCCGATCGCACCTAGTTTAGGAATGAGCCTTGTTGAGCTAGAACAGCAGCAAGCTATTTTCTTGATTGGCGCGAATCCTCGTCATGATCAGCCGATGCTGAATCATCGTATTCGCAAAGCTAGTTTGGCAGGTGCTAAAGTTTTAGCTTTAAATCCACGCGAGTTGGCATTTAATTACGATTTGGTTCAAATCGTGGCTGCCCCTTTGGCGATGGTGGATGAGCTTGCTGTGTTGGTGAAAGCCGCTTTAGAGGCTTGCAATCAGGAAGCGCCATCAGCTATAGCTGAGTTGCTAGCGAATCTCCAAGTTACTGAGCGAGCGCAGGCGCAATGGGAATGGCTGAAAGCCGAAAAAGCGCTGATTTTACTTGGGCAGATGGCAATTCAGCATCCAGCCTTCTCTAGCTTACGCGCCTTAGCCACCGTATTGGCACAAATAACGGGTGCAAAATTAGGTTATTTGCCAGAAGCTAATAGTATTGCGGCGCATTTGACGGGGGTTTTACCCCATCGTCGGCTAGCCGCTGAGCGAGTAGCTGATGAGGGGCTGACTGTCAGTGGTGCTTTAACAGATAAGAATATTAATACCTTCGTGCTGATGAATGCGGAGTTGGATGATTTTGCCAACCCACAACAAGCGTTGAAGGCTTTCCGTGCGGCTAAGCATGTCATTGTGTTGGCAGCTTTTGCAGATACACAAGCACGTGAATATGCGAGCATCTTATTGCCAACCAGTACCTTTGTAGAAACGGCAGGGAGTTTTATTAATGCAGAAGGTGTTTGGCAGTCCTTTAAAGGTGCAGTGATACCCCCGGGCGAGGCGCGTCCTTTATGGAAAGTTTTGCGAGTCTTAGGTAATACTTTAAATCTGCCCGATTTCGATTATCTTGATACGAATGAGATAGTCGCGGAGCTTAAGCTAGATTTGCAATCCGTCAAACTTAATACACAAGGAAGCTTGCCTGACCGTTTAACTTTACCTCAGTCTACCCCTTATACCATGCAGCGGGTGGGTGAAGTTGCTATGTATCGTACCGATGCTTTAGTCCGGCGTGCCAAAGCCCTACAAGCAATGGCAGGTTCGCCTGTAGTACGGATGCATCCTCGAGATATGGATCGCTTAGGGATTAATGCCAAAGATTTAGTACGTTTAGGGCAAGGGGATCGGTATGTCCAGTTACCCGCAGAGCTGGATGAGGGCATACCCGTTGGTTGTGTGGGTGTGCAATCCGGCACTGAAGCGGCACGGGCTTTAGGCACTGCCTTTGGTTCAATCATGGTCGATAAGGGGTAAGCAATGGAGTTTTTTAGCTCAATTTGGTATGCCTTCCCTGAAGCATTGCGCACGGTGGTCGTCATTCTGTTACAAATTGTCGCCGTGGTGATCCCTTTGATTTTAGCGGTGGCTTATACCACATATGCTGAGCGTAAAGTGATCGGCTTTATGCAAGGGCGGATTGGGCCAAATCGAGTGGGACCTCGAGGTTTATTACAGCCTTTTGCGGATACCCTCAAATTATTGCTCAAAGAAGTCATTATCCCGAGTAGCTCAGATCGCTATCTGTTTTTATTAGCCCCTATTTTGGCCTTAGCCCCTGCTTTTGCGGCTTGGGTAGTCATTCCATTCTCAGAAAATATGATCTTAGCGGATATTAATGCGGGTCTTTTATTTGTATTAGCACTTTCTTCGCTTGGGGTTTATGGGATTATTATTGCAGGTTGGGCGTCTAATTCTAAATATTCTATGCTGAGTGCTATGCGGGTCGGTGCACAGATGATTTCTTATGAGATTGCAATGGGCTTTGCTTTAGGTGGTGTGCTCATGGCTTCAAATAGTTTGAATCTAAACGATATTGTACGCGCTCAATCAGGCAGTGTATTTTCTTGGTTTGTATGGCCGCTATTTGGGTTATTTATTGTTTATTTTATTTCTGGGGTAGCAGAAACGAATCGCGCCCCTTTTGATGTGGCAGAAGGCGAGTCAGAAATTGTTGCGGGCTTCCATGTTGAGTATTCAGGTATTGCGTTTGCATTGTTCTTTTTAGCTGAATACGCAAATATGATCATGATTTCGGCTTTAACTTCGATCATGTTCCTAGGCGGTTGGTTATCACCCTTTCAAGGTTTAGATTTCTTAATCAATATTCCGGTGCTGGGAATTATTTTTGGGAACGGGATTCATTGGCTAGCGCTAAAGATTGCCTTCTTCTTATTACTGTATCTTTGGTTTCGTGCGACTTTCCCGCGCTATCGCTATGATCAAATTATGCGTTTGGGCTGGAAAGTGTTGATTCCAGTCACTTTCGTTTGGATTTTCTTTGAAATTATCGCTGTCGCCTTTGGCTGGCAGCCTTGGCTGTAAGGAGTCTGTCATGGGGATGCCTTTGAAAGACAGCTTAAAACATTACTGGAAGACTTTTTCGCTCAGTGAATTATTGAAAGGTATGCGAGTCACAGGTAAGTATTTGATTGACCGCAATAAAATAACCATTCAATACCCTGAGGAAAAAACGCCCTTATCGCCGCGTTTTCGTGGACACCATGCTTTGCGCCGCTATCCTAATGGTGAAGAGCGTTGTATTGCTTGCAAATTATGTGAAGCCGTTTGCCCAGCATTAGCGATTAAAATTGAGTTAGAAGAGCGCCCTGATGGGACTCGCCGCACAACTCGCTATGATATTGATATGTTCAAATGTATTTATTGTGGCTTCTGCGAGGAAGCTTGCCCTGTAGATGCCATTGTGGAAACAAATTTATTTGAATATCACTTTGAGCAGCGGGGCGAGAATATTATTAATAAGCAAAAGCTCTTAGCGATAGGTGATCGGTATGAGCCTGAAATCGCCCGTATGAAAGCGGCTGATGCCCCTTACCGCTAACGGAGTGAGCAGCTAATGTTTGAGCAGATTCTGTTTTATTGGTTTACTGGTGTTTTATTACTCGCCGCTATCGGTGTGGTGACGCTACGTAATCCAGTTTATGCCGCTTTAAGTTTGATTCTGGCATTTTTTACAATGACGGCGCTGTGGTTATTAATGGAGGCCGAGTTTTTAGCGATTGCATTGATTCTGGTCTATGTGGGTGCAGTCATGGTGCTCTTTTTATTTGTGATTATGATGCTTGACTTAAAATCTATTGGGCGTGAAGGCGTTATTCGCTATTTACCAGTCGGTTTAGGCGTGGCTGGAATGGTTGCTTTAGAAATGATTCTGGTCTTACAGCGTTCTAATTTTGCAACTGAGCGTTATATACCACCCGCTGCTCCTGCTGATTTTAATAATGCAGAAGCTTTAGGTGAATTGCTGTATACCCATTATTTATATCCTTTCGAAATTGCAGCGGTGATCTTATTAGTTGCTGTTATTGCGGCGATTTTGCTGACTTTACGCAAGCGTGATGCAGGCGATCAACCCGCTAAAACTCAAGATATTGAGCAACAAGTGCGGGTACGGTCTGAAGATCGGGTGCGTTTAGTAAAGATGAAGAGTGAATAATCATGCACAGTAACGGGAGTCGTTGGTAATGATTAGTTTGACCCATTACTTGATTGTATCAGCCTTGCTGTTCGCGATTAGTGTTGCAGGTATTTTTTTGAATCGAAAGAATATCCTGATTCTATTGATGTGCATTGAGCTATTGCTGTTGTCGGTAAATTTAAATTTTGTAGCCTTTTCACACTATCTAAATAATTTAGATGGGCAGGTCTTTGTGTTTTTTATCTTAACGGTTGCCGCTGCAGAGTCTGCCATTGGCCTTGCTATTTTGGTCACGATTTTCCGAAATCGACGGACTATTAATGTCGATGACCTGCACAGTTTGAAGGGGTAATTATGGGCTTGACGCTATCATTGATTGTTCTTGCCCCCTTGTTTGCCTCGATACTGGTGGGGCTATTTGGGCAAAAGCTTGGCAAAACATGGTCACATCGCCTAACAACGGGTTCGGTGGCTTTATCGTTTTTATTATCACTTTGGATTTTCAAGGTCGTTGCCCTTGATAACACGATTCTGAATCAGAATGTTTATATCTGGGCAGAAGTCGATAAGATCAAAATGCAGTTTGGTTTCTTAATTGATAATCTTTCTGTATTGATGATGGTGGTGGTGACTTTCGTTTCTTTGATGGTGCATATTTATACCATTGGTTATATGCATGATGATCCGGGCTATACGCGCTTTTTTAGCTATATCTCTTTATTTACCTTCGCTATGTTATTGCTGGTGATGAG
>JBJOOT010000194.1:0-6680 GCA_046051185.1 Pseudomonadota bacterium
TATTGATGGCTTATTGCGAGGGAATAATCAAGAAAATAGTGGGCCAGGCTTGGGTTATTATCTAGGCTCGATGGTGGGTGAGATTTTCTTAGGCTTCTTGGCAACGATGGTGGTGCTATGGTTCTCGCGTTATCGTGAATTTCGTGCAGATGAAGCTGGAGCTGATTTGGCAGGGCGGCAAAAGATGATTGCTGCTTTACGGCGTTTGCAACAAGCACATAATGTGCAGGATTTGCCCGGTGAAATGGCTGCTTTTGGTATTGCGGGTAATTTACGTTCCAATTTCGGTAAGTTATTTATGACGCATCCGCCTTTAGAAGAACGGATTGCTGCTTTAGAAAATGCACGTTAATCGCTAATTCATGTTAATCCACACTTAGTTGAACCACTAAGCAACGGATACTGAAGGAAGGGCGCTGGAGTATATTCCAAGCCAAGAAAGTATGAGCTTTCTTGGCTGGTCTTGATACTTAAAACGTTGAATAGGTCAGTCCTGCACTATAATTAGGGCTATCTAAATCACCACCCACATATTCGATTTCACCGCGTAAACCGATATTGTCGGTGAGTTTGCTTTGTACACCACCCCCTAGCATCATATCTGTACCATCGGCTTTGGCAGTGCCATTGGTGCGTGCCTTCCAAGCTAAAAAGCCAAGTTTGCCAAATAAATCGATATTATCTTTGAGGGGATAAATCCCCAAAGCAGCTGCACTTAAACCAGTTGATTCTACCTTGCTACTGTCTAATTTAGAGCGTCCACTGAAGAGGTTATGATAAGAGCCTTCTATAGCAAAGTTTTCTAACGGGCGGTAACCGACAAAGGTTTTCCAAGAGATACAGTTGAGATCCATAGTGTCACAGGCATTAGCTGCATCGCCACCTAAAATACCAAGGCCTGCACCGACATAAAACTTAGTTTCACCATCTATAGAGGTATCTTCGGTATACGAATAGTCATAGGCATAGACACTGCCTTGTGCTAAAAGCAGTGCAAGCGCACCGCTGAATAAATACTTTTTCATGTTTTTCCCTGTGTGGTTTTTATTTTGGGGTAGGGAAGGGTGTTAACTGGGTTAGCCTAACACCCTGAGTTTAGTTGTTAATGGATTGGGTTTTTATAAAGTTGAGAAAGTAGCACCGACGGATACAATACCAACATCATGATCTTCGTCAGCCATATCTTGGCGTTTGAAGTGTTCATATTCACCGCGAATACCCCAGTTATCACTGACTTTATAATTAGCACCTACCCCGAGTAACAAGCTGGTACCATCTTTTTCAGCAATATCAGTGCCTTTACCGGACTGACCAGAGACGGTATCGGTGATTTGTGCCGTTACGGTGGCTTCTGATTTCCACATCATAGCGCCCGCTTTACCGAAAACTTCAAAATTATCGACTACGGGAACACTCGCTACTGCACTAATGCCAAAACCACTGGCTTCTCCTTCTGCACTCGGATTGGTAATGGTGTACTGACCTTTGGTATAAGAGCCGGTCATGGTTTCTTCCATTGTACCTAAGCTGTAATAGCCCCCCTCAACTGCAAACATATCGGTTATTTTATACCCACCGTAAAGTTTAAAGCCCGTTGAGCTACAGCTTTCTGTATCTTTCATCATACAGTCTGTTGTGGCTTTACCAATGCTGCCACCACCGTACATAGTCCCTACTTCCATACCGCTATCAGAGCCGCCTAACAGTGCGCCACCGCCTGCGAATGCACTACCTGCTGTCAGCACGCTGGCTGCAAACAGAGAGAACTTGAAGATTTTTTTCATGTTAGTTGACCCCTTTTTATTTATTTTTAGTTATTGGTTAATTTGGCATATCAAAAATATTGATGCTATTAATTCTCAGTGGGTTTGCAGCAATTTGCAATCTTATGCAGGTTTGAAGGTAGGACTTTCCGATGAGTGGGGGAGCTTAAAACACTGGAAAAATAAAGCTAGAGTAAATGCGTCCGCCTGTCTGTTTTAATGCAACTCGACAGGCGTTGTGAAGTCAAAATCTAACTATTGACAGGCAGGGCAAGCGCCAGTACCACAAGCGGAAGACGGTGCAACACTGGTATCCGTGCTCGTTTCTTTGCTGGCTAAATTCTTCTTATTATCACTTTTGAAGTCGGTTTCATACCAACCCCCACCGCCTAAACGGAAAGCAGCTGCGGTAATTTTTTTAGCTAAACTTACAGTATGGCAACTGGGGCAGTCCGTTAAAGGCGCATCGCTCATTTTTTGCAGCGCTTCCATTTCATGACCGCAAGAACTACATTGATAAGCATAAATAGGCATAATCAGTCTCTCCTGATATTCAAGTGCGGCAATAATAGGGACGCTCACCATTAAATTCAAGAAGGAAGCAAACATGCGCAATGTATTAATCACGGGCTGTTCGAGTGGGATTGGTTATTGTGTAGCCAAAGGCTTGCGGGAACGAGGCTACGCTGTGTTTGTCACCGCTCGTAAATCTGAAGATATTCAAAGCCTAGAGGCTGAGGGCTTTAAAGTCATTCCTTTGGAGCTAGCCGATCCGCAGAGTGTGCAGGATTGTGCTTATGAATTAATGCTGCGCACTAATAGCGAGTTATACGCGATCTTCCATAATGGCGCTTATGGGCAAGCGGGAGCGGTAGAGGATTTGAGTCGTGAGGTTTTAGAGCAGCAGTTTGCAGTCAATGTATTTGGCTGGCATCAACTGACGAATCTGCTCTTGCCGATTATGCGTCATCAAGGCTATGGGCGGATTATTTATAATAGTTCTTTGTTGGGCTTTGTAGCTTTGCCATTTCGCGGGGCTTATAACGCTAGCAAACATGCCATCGAGGGTTTAGTCGATACTTTACGTTTAGAGTTAGATGACACAGCAATTAAAGTCTGCTTAATTGAGCCAGGGCCGATTGAAAGCCGCTTTCGGGCGAATGCCTTAAGGTCACTCCTCGACCATGTGGATATTGAAAAAAGTGTGCATCGCGATAAATATAAGGGGGCGATTAAGCGCTTAGAGAAAATTGGCCCTGCAGCACCTTTCACTTTGCCACCTGAAGCGGTTTTAAGCAAAGTGATCCATGCCTTAGAAAGTGCCTATCCCAAAGCGCGTTATCGCGTCACTTTCCCTAGCCATTTATTCTATGTTAGTAAGCGCATTTTACCTACGCGCTTATTGGATAAAGTTTTGCTAGCCGTCTCAGGTAAAGAAAATAGAGGAAACGAATCATGAGTGAGGTTTTAGAATATTTATTTTTTACCCGAGCTATTGCGGATCAATTTGCTGCGGCTTTAGATAAGCAAGGCTTACCTTATCAAGAAGAAATTGAAGCGGTACAAGCTGCTATTGTTTTTAAAATTCCCGAAGAGGTCGCTGCAAATTCATGGGATGCTTTAGATGATTTATACGATGAACTGGCGATTGCTGATCAAGCTTTATTAGAAGCGAGTGTCGACGATGAACTAGCTGGCAGTGCTGCGGGTATTTATCTGCAACTGGCAAATGGTCAACAAACTATTGCTCAGGTTGATCCTGATGTGGTGAATCGTATTCTGTCTGTCTTGAGCCTTGAAGAGTTTAATCAGTTCATTGACCTAATTGTGAAAAGCGTTGAGCAACCGGATGAGTCTGCAATTTGTCAGCGAGTATAAAATAAAAAAGATTATTTATTTTTTGATCAATCCTCTCCTTTATTCATTAAAAAAATCGAAATAAAAATCTAAGAGTTTTCTGAACTTAAGTTGAAATTCTGATCTATATACTTAATTAGCGCGGGATTTATAGATGACTTGAGGAGGGGTGGTTATGGCTCAGGGTATTGTTTTAAATATTGGGGTCAATTTTATTGATCCTAAACATTACGGTTCAGATGGGGCTTTGAAAGGTTGTGTCAATGATGCTAAAGCGATGCATGAGCTTGCTTTAGGACAAGGGTTTAAAGGGCAATTACTCCTTAATACCGAAGCAAATCGTACTCAAGTCATCCGTGCTATCAATCAAGCAGCCGCTAGTTTGCAAGCTGGTGATTTATTTTTTATCTCTTATTCGGGTCATGGTAGCCGTATACCGGATAATAATCGTGATGAAGATGACGGTATGGATGAGAGTTGGTGTTTGTATGATGCACAATTAATGGATGATGAGCTGAATGTCTATTGGTCACGTTTTAAAGCCGGTGTCCGCATTCTGGTTGTTTCCGATAGCTGCCATAGTGGAACGATCACCAAGCCCGGAGAACTTGAAACGGTTTATACCCAACAAACCCCTCGATTTTTACCTTTAGAGCAAATGCAAAAAGTTTGGAGGGATAATGAGGCTTTTTATAAAGAATTAACGGCGACTCTCCCTCGTGCGGCTCCTGAGCTTAAAGCCAGTGTGCGGTTATTATCAGGCTGTCAGGACAATCAATATTCTTATGATGGGGATCAAAATGGAGCATTTACTACCCAATTACTACAAGTTTGGAATGGTGGGCGTTTTCAAGGTAATTATCAGCAGTTTCACAAAAAAATTCTGATGCGCATGCCCGCGATTCAATCACCCAATCATTCAGTTGTTGGTGCAAGTGATCCACAATTTGATCAACAAACACCTTTTGAAATTTAATTTGGACAGTTTAGAGTTCAATCAGTATTAGCCAAGGATTGGTATAAAACACTCAAGGATAAGACTCAGCTTATTCATTAGGGCAGGGTTGTTTTATGGGCGAAAATACCGTAGGTGAAACAGGCTATGATTTTTTTATCTCCTTTGCAGAGGATGCAAAGGAGTGGGTGTATGGAGTTTTAGTGCCTAAACTGGGGCGAACGGGTAAGCGTTTTGTTTTAGAAACACCGGAAATCAATGGCCAGTTTAAGTTAAAAAGTTTACAAACCTATATTGAAAATAGCCAAACTATTTTATTGATTCTATCCCCTCAATATCTGACAAGTGAGCGTAAAGAACTCATTAAACAGATGGCTTTATTGAGAGTTGCTGAACAAAGCCAATGGCAAGTTATTCCAATTTTACTGAAATCGGTTGAGCGTGAATTAGTCTTACGCTTGATTGATGGGATTGATTTAACTAAAAGTTATGAGCATGAAGAACGGCTTGATGCACTATTAGCCAGTGGTGCGCCCACTCCCGAGGAGGCTGCTAATCTGGCGATCCCGCCTTATCCGGGGATGGTCACGTTTAAAGAGGAGGACGCTAGCCGATTTTTTGGACGTGACGATGAAATTGATGAATATGTCAGAACTTTACGTAATCAACAGTTATTAGTACTCACTGGTGCTTCGGGTTGTGGTAAATCTTCTTTAGCACGGGCGGGCATTATCCCTCAATTAAAAGCTAAACATCAATTCTTAGTAAAATCTTTTCGCCCTAGTGATGCGAATTTAGCGAGTTGGTTAGCAGAATTAGAGCATTTATTAGAAACTAATCTTGAGTTAGCACGGGCTTTTTTGTGGCAAGGACAAACTCAGGCTCAACATTTTCTATTATTGATTGATCAGTTTGAAGAGTTATTTGCGCTTGAGACTAGCGAGGGACCCGCTTTTGCTTTAAGTGAATCAGCTAGTCATTTATTAAGAGTTTTAAAAAAATTAAGACAGCAAATTCCTGAATTTTATTTATTAGTTACAGTACGGGCTGAGTTTTTTCCTCAGCTGGCTTTATGTCAGCCTTATATTGATTTTGATAAATACCTACAGCGCGTGAATGCTTTAGGTCGTAAGGGCTTAACTGCGGCCATCACTCAGCCTGCTTTGAAAAAAGGTGTATTTATTGATGAGCGTTTAGTTGAGCGCTTAGTCAATGATGCGGGGGATGATCCTGGTATCTTACCGTTTGTGCAAGAAACTTTACGTGACTTATGGGAAAGACGTTATGAGCGCTATATTGGCTTAGAGGCTTATGAACATTTGGGCGGGAAGGCAGGCTCTGGCTTAAAGGCTTCCATTGCTGCAAAAGCAGATGCTGCTTATAAATCTTTAACAGCCATAGATAAAAATCATGCGATAGAAAAAAGCAATATAACTAAACGGATTTTTTTGCGTTTAATTCAATTTGGTGAAGGTAAACCGGATACCCGACGCCAGCAATCCATTGTCGCTTTACGTAGTGATCAAGATACCTCTGGGGTTTTTGAAGAAACCTTGCAGCATTTGTCTTCAGAAAAGTATCGTTTATTAACAGTTAATCGTGAGGAAAATGATGAGGATTCTAAAGTTGACATCGTACATGAAGCCTTAATTAAAGCATGGCCGATGTTGCAGGAGTGGATAAGAAATTATAAAGAATTAGAAGAAAAGAGGAGAATATTTGACTTTAAACTTAAGGAGTGGATGCGGTTAGGATGCGGTGAAGTAGGATTGCTGGATTTAGTTGAGATAAATGAAATTGAGGAGTTTTTCAAAAAAAATGGAAGTGATTTGTTTTTAATAGATTATAAATATAATGATTTTATTGATATAAGTAAAAAAGCTATTAATCCTGGTTTTAGTATTAAAGGCCTTGCTTTAATAGGTTTGGGTTTATTTGTTGTTTTATCTTTGCTTTTTTATCTGTTTATTATTATTAATGGTATTCCTAATGGAGTAGCTAAAAATAGTTATTTTTTGATTTTATCCTTAGTAGGATTTTTTATTTCCTTATTATTTTACTTGTTTTTTAGTAAAAATAAATTCGCTTTTCAAAAAATTTCAAAA
>JBJOOT010000195.1:0-6632 GCA_046051185.1 Pseudomonadota bacterium
CGTATTTGCTACCCTGATCTTGGGGTTAGTTTAACTTTTTATAAAGTGCATAAATATGGGCATCCAGCATTGTTATAACTTCCAAGATTTCCGCCGTTTAGCGAAGCGCCGTTTACCTACTCCACTCTTTCATTATATTGACGGGGCAGCTGAAGATGAATGGACAGCCTCCCACAATACCGACAGTTTTAATTCAGTTGCCCTCATTCCCAATGCTTTAGCTGATTTATCTAGGTTAGATATAACGACCACATTGTTTGGACGTAAGCTCAGTATGCCACTGTTTTGCTCGCCGACCGGTATGACGCGCTTATTTCATCCCGAAGGGGAATATGCAGTCGCACGCGCAGCTGCCCAAGTGAATACACTGTACAGCCTATCGACCTTATCGACAGTCAGTATTGAAAATATCGGCAGGCTCAATGATCAGCCGAAAATGTTTCAGATTTATATTCATCGAGATCGGGGTCTTACCCAAGCCTTTATCGAGCGCTGCAAGCTAGCGCAGTTTGATGCTTTATGCTTAACCGTTGATACCTTGGTCGCGGGTAATCGTGAGCGCGATCATCGTACCGGTTTAGTGATGCCACCCAATTTGAGCCTGCAAAGTATGCTCAGCTTTGCCTTGCATCCGCGTTGGGCTTATCACTATTTACGCAGTGAGAAATTTCAGCTAGCGAATGTTGCGGATCGAATTAGTGCTGGCACTGATAGCCTCGTATCCGTGATGAGTTATGTGAATAGTCAATTTGACCGCTCAGTGGTTTGGAAAGATGCGGAAAATATCATTGCACAATGGGGCAAACCCTTTGCTATTAAAGGCATTATGTCGGTAGCCGATGCTAAACATGCCGCTGAGATAGGGGCTTCGGCGATTATGATTTCCAATCACGGTGGACGACAATTAGATGGCTGTGCAGCGCCCTTGGATATGCTGCCTCGTATTGCAGATGCAGTCGGTGATCGACTTGAAATTATTCTCGATGGAGGAGTGCAACGAGGTTCTCATGTACTGAAAGCACTCGCTTTAGGTGCTAAAGCCTGCTCCATCGGGCGAGCGTATTTATTCCCCCTCGCTGCCGGTGGGCAAGCCGGCGTGGAGCGTGCTTTAAATTTATTTCGGGCTGAAATTGAACGCGACATGATTTTAATGGGTTGCGCATCCTTGAGTGATTTAAGCGCTGAGCAATTAATTTCTGTACGCTAAACACGGCCTGATGATTTCGTCGCTGCCCTATTCTTGCTACAGTTAAAGCTTTCATTTAGCCAAGAGACCTTCTCGATGACAACTTTAACCACCTGTGTCTTTGTTCAAGTGCGCTGCAAACCTGGCAAAGCTTATGAAGTCGCTGATGAAATCTTTGAGCGTGAAATTGTCTCTGAATTATATTCCACCAGTGGAGAATGGGATTTATTAATGAAAATCTACATTCCTGAAGCAGAAGACATTGGCAAATATATCAATGATCATATTTTGAATATTGAGCATATTGAGCGCTCTTTAACAACATTAACCTTTAAAGCTTTTTAAGCAAAACCTCAAGCCTAATTAAAATAATAAGCCACCATTATGATGAATATTGAACAAGATATTGCGCAAATTGTGCGCCAAGAGCAGCGTCTGCAATTCACTCAATTTGATGCAGAAACGGCCTGGAATATTGGTTCACGCCTACGTCAACTTGCAAAAGAACGAAATTTGAGTATCGTGATTGATATTCAAGTGAATGAACATTCGCTATTCCATGTCGCAATGCCAGGAGTGACACCGAATAATGCGGATTGGGTGCGACGTAAACGTAATCTGGTACAGCATTTTCATTGTAGCTCTTATTTAATGAAATTACGTTTACAACACCAAAAAGCCCTTTTAGAAGATAAAACTGGTTTAAATACTCGCGATTTAGCCGCCGCCGGTGGCTGTTTTCCCATTCTGCTCAAAGGTACAGGTTGTATTGGTACGATTACTGTTTCTGGCTTGCCACAACGTGAGGATCATAATTTAGTTGTCCATGTGCTTGCGGAATATTTGCAGCTACCTCTGTCAGAGCTCGCCTTGAGTTAACAAAGCAAATCAAAGACCATAATGCCTGCGACTCCATCAACAGCCGCCGCCACCAGACGCTGGCCTAGCTGTTGATGATCCGGGTTTTGTAAATACGCATCCCGCGCAGCCTCATCCGCAAAGTCAATAATAAAGCCGCCATTGTAACCTTTATCCATTCCAAGCTCAGGCGTGACATTGACACCCGCTAGAAACCCAAGCCATCCTGAAAGCTGAGACTCTAAGCTTTGTAAACCTTGATACAGCGCTGCACGCTGCTCGGCGCTGATCTCAGGACGAAAACGAATAAAGACACAATGCTTAAGCATACAAACTCCTTTTTTCAGATAAATTTTAAGCTAACTAGGTTAGTCGTGTTGTTTTTGCTATACCTAAGCCTAACAGTCTAAGTTAACTTCATACCACCACGATAAGGATTCCGCTATGACTATTGGTTTCGGCTTGATTGGCGCTAGTGATATTGCCAAAAATAAAATGCTCGCCGCGATTCGCAACACCCCTGATTGTGAAGTGGTTTCAGTGTATAGCAGCAACCCTGAACGCGGGCGTGCCTATGCTGCTGAAACTCAGATCCCGCACGCGGCTAGTTCATTAGAGGATTTACTAGCGAATCCAGCAGTGAATGCAGTTTATATCAGTACCACCAATGAATTACACCATCCACAAACCTTAGCGGCTGCTCAAGCGGGCAAGCATGTTTTGTGTGAAAAGCCCTTAGCCATGACGCTGATCGAGGCTAAAGACATGCTTGCTGCTTGCCAAGCGGCAGGAGTGGTGTTTGCAACCAATCATCATTTACGCAATGCACAGGCACATCAGCAAATGCGCGAATTAATTGCAGCGGGGGCGATTGGCAAACCGATTGCAGCACGGGTATTTCATGCGGTTTATCTGCGTGAAGCCTTACAAGGCTGGCGCTTAGATAAACCGGAGGCAGGTGGAGGGGTTGTCATGGATATTGTTGTTCATGATGTGGATACTTTACGTTTTGTCCTCCAAGCCGAACCGACTGAAGTGGTGAGTTTATCGCAGCATTTTGGCATGAGTGCTAGCACAATTGAGGATGGATCGATGGCGGTATTCCGCTTTGATAATGGAGTAATTGCCCAAGTCCATACCGCCTTTACAGTGCCTTATGCTGGTAATGGTTTTGAAGTGCATGGCACAACAGGCTCCTTAATTGCAAAAAATGTGATGCATCCTGCGGCTCAACCCGAAGTGCTCTTAAGAACTACCAACGGTGAACAACAACTTGAACTAGTCGCCAACGATGTCTACCGTGTCGGTGTGGAGCGTTTTGTAGCTGCCATTCGCGGTCAAGGTACACCGGCTGCAAGTGGTGAAGATGGTCTCTGGTCTTTAGCGGGTGCTTTAGCCTGTTTAGAATCCGCGCAAACGGGGCAAAAAGTGGTAATTAAGCGATGAATCATAGTTCCGATTTCTACAGCCGCGAATTTATCGAGCAACACATTCGTCGCACGCTGCAATTCTATCAACCAACAGTATTTGATCCTGCAGGTGGTTTTAATCATTTCTTTCGGGATGATGGCAGGATTTACAATGCCCATACTCGGCATTTAGTCAGCAGTACCCGCTTTGTCTTTAATTATGCAATGGCTACACGCTATTTTACCGATTTGGATTATAGCGCTTGGGTTAGACATGGTTTGGCCTATATCGAAACAGCACATCGCCAAACCTCGACTGGAGGCTATGCCTGGCTCTTGGAAAAGGGTCAAGCCATCGATACGACCAATCACTGCTATGGTTTAGCCTTTGTGATTGTAGCGGGCGCTACGGCGTTATTAGCTGGTGTTGAGGAAGGCCGTACCAGTCTTGAACAGGCTTGGCAATTGCTAGAGCGTTATTACTGGGATGAGACCTACGGTTTATATCGTGATGAGGCTAATGCTGATTTCAGTGTGATCAGCCCCTATCGCGGGCAAAATGCCAATATGCACGCCTGCGAAGCGATGCTCTGGGCGTATGAAGCGACCCAAGAGCCACGTTTTTTAGAGCGTGCCGCCCAATTAGCAGAGGCGGTCACCCTGCACTTAGCTAGCCAAGCACAGGGGTTAATTTGGGAGCATTACAACGCGCATTGGCAAATTGATTGGCAATACAACCGCGATGATCCTAAGCATTTATTCCGGCCTTGGGGCTTTCAACCTGGGCATCAAACGGAATGGGCAAAGCTACTGTTGATTTTAGATCGCCATCAACCCGCGCCTTGGCATTTAGAACGGGCAGAAGCTTTATTTACCCAAGCGTTAGAACAAGCCTGGGATCATGACCATGGAGGTATCTGCTATGGTTTTGCCCCCGATGGTTCGATTTGCGATGGTGATAAATACTTCTGGGTACAAGCCGAAAGCTTAGCTGCAGCGGCTTTGCTCGCCCAAGCCACTGGTAAGCGTATTTATCGGGATGAATATGAGCGCCTTTGGGCTTACAGTTGGCAATACTTGATTGATCACCAGTATGGAGCATGGTTTCGGATTCTCACCCAAAATAATCAAAAATACGATGAACATAAATCGCCCGCAGGCAAAACGGACTACCATACGATGGGGGCTTGCTATGAAGTATTACGCTCAGGCTTCATTTAAAAATGATAATCCAGCCACCAAGTTCTAGTTTGTTGGGGAGCCACTATCGTTTGAAAAAACGGCTCCCATGAAAAAGTATGCTGATTGCCCCAAATCGGGAAATAACTCGGCACATAAGAGCAAGTAGCGCTCATCAAACCTAATTGATCATGGCGCTGCAAAATAGTTAAGGGTTGGAGCGCTTGATAATCCAAAGCCAAGTAAAAACCTTGTTGCTTGGGGAGAGCTTTTCTTTGAATAAAACCATTGGCCGCTAATTCATACCCCGGATTATCAGCACTCAATTGTACAGGAAGATTGAATTGACACAGCTCCGCTGAAGCTTTTGGCTGTGGAAAGAAGGGATGCGGAAACCAACTGATCGGAATAAAAGCCGAACCTTGATTAGTAATTGATGTATGCGAGCGCAGGGTACGACCGTTTAGGGATACGGTACGCACTAATTGCAAGGCATAATCCGCCAAACTCTGTTCCGTCGTGAAAATAATTTGTTGTGCGCTGATCTCAAGCTGCCAGGCACAAAATGTTTTAACTTGCTTATTGAGTAAATCACAGATACCCACGCCAATAATGAGGGCTTCACTATCATTGTTTTGTGGAGCGCGTAAAGGCATCCAATTAAAAGCATCGGGTATTCCCTGCCCGTCAAACCAATTAAAGCTATCGGGATAAGTAGGCCCTGACAATAAATGACCATGTTTTACATCAGTAATTTGATAGATATAACCGCCTGTACAATAGCGAATACCGAACTTATTTTGATCGGCTATCGGGTCAAGAAGATTAATTTTTAAATATTGGTTAGCTAACAAATACATAGCGGGGCTTTACTTTCATAAGACAGACTGGGCAAGTTGCTGGTTGCTTGCAATAATTGCTTTTTCAATGCGGCTTTTTTATTTTCATGAACCCGCAAAATCTGCTCTATTTGCTGTTGTAGCAGCTCAAATGAGTCCAATATTTGAATCGGCCAAACCTCTAAAAGCGTTTCCGTAGGCTCGCTCGGCTCACTCGAATCCTGATGATTAATTCTTTTGTAAACCTTAATGGACTTTGAATCAAACACAAAGGCAATCATCTTAATCTGCCCCATGAAAAAACGTAACTCATCCCCTGCGATCATGGCTCTTTTGAAGTGGATATTGGATTCATGTTTAAAATAAAGTATGAGTTTTTTTAGCTTAAAATTCAAGTTCGCTACTGTATAAAACTCTTCCGACATCCATTGACTAAATAAATCATTTACATAGTACTGTAAATCTTGCAGCTCTGCTTCATCTAAGATGGCTTGCCTAAAAACCCTCGAGATTCGCTTATTAAAAACCCCTTCAAACTGAGTTCTTATCGCATGCTTATAAAAATCAAGCTGTTTGACTGGATGAAGAATTTGATTTTTATGATAGCGTTGTGACAACTCTTTATGCATAAAAGGGTGCACTGCAAAAGACTTAAATTGCTCAGGAAAATAATCAGAAATATTCACTGGCTGAATGCCTACTGCCATCAAAGCATTAGCCAGCAGAGCCTCATCATTGGGAAACAAGCCGGTATACTTACCTGCAAAAAAATCGCTACTTAGGCTTTGACGTTGAGTGTAGAGAATATTAATCGCATTTTTTGATAAACGAGTGAGTGGAAAAAAACAACGATAGGGAGGATCTAAAATGATTTTTGCACCATCACCCCATAGCCAGCCCTCAGGTGCTAACGAAAAATGTGTAACTAAAGCTTCATCGGCGTTATGGGCAAAAAACTCAAAAAACTGGGCAACAGAATCTAGGTTGAGTAGCACATCGGGCTCAATCAGCCAATAAAACTCCGCATCAACGGCGTTGCGAAATACATAATAAAAATAATCCCCACAAGCCCAAGCAATGTTTCCCTTGTTATACAGACCATGAGCCTCAATGAACAGCTTGTCCAAAGACATTTTATGCAGATTTGGAGGAAAATCTTTA
>JBJOOT010000196.1:0-6491 GCA_046051185.1 Pseudomonadota bacterium
AGCACTTTGGCAAAAGCAGGGTTTTATGCGGATGTTTCGAGATTGGTTACAAAGGCGAGGGGTACGCGCGCGGTTATTAGCCTATATCGATGGTGAGCGACGCTTAACTAATCTGTTGCATCTTGCTGAATTAATTCATATTGAGACTCGTCAGCAAGCCCCGAGTATGCAAAGCACTTTACGTTGGCTACAAAGGCGGGCGACCGAACAAAGTACTGAGGAGCATCAATTACGCCTAGAAAGTGATGAAAACTTAGTACAAATTGTGACCATTCATAAAAGTAAAGGGCTGCAATATAAAATTGTTTATTGCCCCTATTTATGGAACGATCAAGAGAAATCCCTCAAGAAAGAAGATTGGTTTGCTTGGTATCATACACAAGAAGGACAAACTTACTTACAAGCTAGTCAGTTTAATTTAGAAGCAGCCCAACAAGCACGACAGGCGGAAGAGCGCAGCGAAAACCTACGCTTATTATATGTAGCCCTCACTCGCGCTCAATACCATTGCACGCTTGTCAATCTAAGTGCAGGCGTGAGTTATAAAAACTTCAGCTATGATACCGCGCTCACTTGGTTACTATTTGGACATTTGCCAGATAGCAACCGTATCCTCGGCAATGTAGGCAAACCAGAAACCATCGCTCAACGCCAGCAACTCATGCAGCAAGCTTTAAATGATTTAGTTGCAAACGCACAAGGGGCAATTAGTTGGCAAGCACTCCCCAATCAAACAGAACCACTGCGTTATCAAGCGCCTAAACCGCATCAAGTGTTTCAAGTGCGTGAATTCAAGCAACAACTGCCGGAAATTTTACGAGTTGGCAGTTTTACAAGTTTAACTTTAGGTACACATGAGTATGATCATCGTCCCGATTATGATCAGCCTGCTCGGCTTGAGCTTTATAGCGATCCACCGCCCGCGTTGGATTTAACCCAGTTTCCAACCGGCTCACGCGCGGGAGTTTGCTTACATAATATGCTACAGCAAGCCGATTTTCAGCAGCCACTTCGTGAACAAGCCGAAACCGTTATTCTTAAAAGCTTAAAAGGTCAAGGCTTTAGCCCTAGCTTACAAATGGCAGCGATTCAATTATTACAACCCGCTTTAGACACGCCCCTGTTTCCGCTTACTGATTTTTCTTTAAATTGCTTAGCGAATAAGGAGCGCTTAAACGAACTGGAGTTTTACTTTCCAGTACAACGATTAGACTCTGCCAAACTTAAAATGATTTTACATTTCCTACCCGATGATGAGGGCTGGCAACCCATTCAAGCCGCGATTGAGCGCTTAGATTTCAAAACTTTAAGGGGTTATATGAAAGGCTACATTGATTTGGTGTTTCGCTGGCAGGGGCAATATTATTTAGCGGATTATAAATCAAATTGGCTAGGCGATGAATTAGATGCTTATTCACAGCCTAAACTCATGCAAGCAATGGCGGATGCTCATTATTATTTACAATACTTAATTTACTGCCTAGCCCTGCATCGTTATCTTCAACAACGTCTTGCCCATTACAGCTGGGAGCGAGATTTTGGCGGCGTCTATTATCTCTTCCTGCGTGGTATGCAACCTACAAAGCCTAATCAAGGGGTTTTCTTTCATAAGCCTGAGCGTGAATTAATAGAGGCACTCGATTATATTATGCAGGTTTAAGCAATAGCTCCAAATGCTGCTCCACTAAAGCAATCGCCTCCTCCATTTGCTTGGGGCTATCGCTGAAGCGATGGACAAACCAAACACCATGAATACTAGCTAGCAAAAGATTAGCCGCAGTTTGCGCTCTAGCACGATCACCTAATAAAGCCCGAAAATCATGCGTAAGATTAGTTTGAAAGCGCCGATAATAAACCCGTAACAGCCGCGCTGCTCGTGGTTCATGTGCAGCTTGCGCCCAAAACTGCGGCCAGACATCGCGTGCTTCAGGGGAAATATGCACTGAAGAAAAATTCATGCGAATCATCGCTTGTAAGCGTTTTTTGGGGTCAGGTTCAGAACGGAAAATCGCAAGGCTCGATTGATGCAAATCTCGCACTAAATACACATACGCGGCATAAACTAGATTTTCTTTCGTATCAAAATAGTGATGAATAATCCCAGTGGATAAATTCGCCCGTTGA
Source organism: Pseudomonadota bacterium (assembly GCA_046051185.1). Classification (GTDB taxonomy): domain Bacteria; phylum Pseudomonadota; class Gammaproteobacteria; order Thiotrichales; family Thiotrichaceae; genus Thiolinea. The sequence goes on from JBJOOT010000196.1 coordinate 2,125, forward strand.
CTAATACCCTTAGTGGTCAAACCACTTAAGCCATTAGCCCCCATCTCTTCAAGGGCAGAATGCATAATCCGCAATGGAGTCGCTTCTTCTGTCAACTCACCAAAGGTAAAGCGTTCAGATATTTTGTGATCACTCATGGCTAGCTCCATCGACTTGGGATTACAGCTTAGGGTTGATTGACTACTCAGTCAATAGAAAAACCAACGCCCGCCCTAGACTAGATATATCAGTAGGATACACCCAGAGATATAAGTGCCAGCCAGTCGATGAATTTAGCCCTGTATGCGCTAGTTGTTTTGGTTATTCAGCAAATAGCCGCTAGCGAACTGCTTGCAGCCGATTTCGCAATCCGTTCTAATGTGGGCATGAATACTCATACACCCATCCTTGAAGTGCGTGCTTTGCACAAACATTATCCCAAAGTAAAAGCCGTTGATGGCATTGATTTTTCTGTCCCAACCGGTATTTGTTTTGGTCTACTTGGCCCTAATGGGGCGGGTAAAACCACAACCATTGAAATGATGGAAGGAATTACACGCCCAAGTTCAGGGGAAATTCTGTATAAAGGCGAGCCAATGGGGCCACGCTTTAAGAATGAAGTCGGTATTCAATTCCAATCGACCGCTTTGCAAGATTTTCTGACTGTCCGAGAGAATCTAAACTTTTTCAGTCGGCTCTATCCAAAGAATATGTCGGTGGATGAATTAATTGAAATTTGTTCCTTGCAAGCTTATTTAGATCGGGATGCTCGTAAGCTCTCAGGTGGGCAACGTCAGCGCATGTTGCTCGCCATTGCCTTGGTGAATGATCCTGAGATCGTGTTTTTAGATGAACCCACCACAGGGCTTGATCCACAGGCACGGTTGAATTTTTGGGAGCTAATTAATCGGATTAAGGCACGTAATAAAACCGTGCTACTCACCACGCATTATATGGAGGAAGCGTATAAACTTTGTGAGCAGATTGCGATTATGGATCATGGCAAAATCATTGCACAAGGCTCACCGAATCAATTATTAGCGGAACATTTTCAAGATGTCATCATTGAATTACCAGCGAGTGATTTCCCAATAACAGCACACACTATTCCCCATCGACGCTTAGAAAAAGTCACCCCCATGATTGAAATCAGTACCCGCGATGTCAATGCCACGCTCGCGGAATTATTGCAAGCAGGGGCGCCTTTAGCAGGTTTACAAGTACGCCCGCGCAGTTTGGAGGATTTATTCTTAGAACTGACCGGTAAAGGACTTCGCCCATGAATCTACAGCGTATTGGGGCCGTTATTTATGCGCGTAGCCTTGAGTTTATCCGTGACCGCTCTGCATTATCCTGGAGCTTGGTCATGCCGATTGTGATGGTCGTAGGTTTAGCTTTTATTTTTTCTGGTGATGGACAGCCCTTATTTAAAGTGGGAGTCATTGCTGAGAATTTAGCAGTTGAAACCCCAATAAGTCCTAGCCTGCATCCATTTTTAGAAACGAAACATATTGATTTTTATAGCCTAGCCCCTGATCAGCAAGCAATGGCGATTAAGAAGGTGGGTCGCCATCAAGTTGATATGCTATTAGATCTGCGGGCGGGGCAAATGCATTATTGGGTGAATACTGAATCACCGAAAGGCTATTTTTTAGAACGCTTACTCAAAGCCAGTGCAGGCTCTCCACTCACCCAAGAAATTGTTAAAGGCCAACAAATCCGTTATGTGGATTGGGTCATCCCCGGTATTTTGGGCATGAATATGATGTTCAGTTGCTTATGGGGAGTGGGCTATGTAATTGTGCGCTATCGCAAAAATGGCTATCTTAAACGCTTGAATGCAACCCCCTTAACAGCTACCGAATTTTTACTAGGGCAAATTGTTTCGCGTATGGTTTTAGTGGTGGGTGTGAGTATTTTAGTTTTTACGCTGACTAACTTATTTATGCATTTTGTGATGGAAGGCAGCTATCTCGATTTATTGGTGGTTTTAATTCTCGGTACTTTTACTTTAATCACAATGGGTTTATTGGTCGCAAGTCGAGTACGAAGTGAAGAATTATCGGATGGTCTATTGAATCTATTGACTTGGCCAATGATGTTATTATCAGGCGTGTGGTTCTCGATGGAGGGCACGAATCCCATTATGCAAGGGCTAAGCCAACTTTCCCCTCTCACGCATACCTTGACCGCCGCCCGCGCTATCATGTTAGATGGGGCAAGTCTTTGGCAAGTAGTACCGCATTTATTAATTTTAATGCTCATGTCTGTGGTATTTTTAGCAATTGGTGCTTGGGGTTTTCGATGGACAACGGATTAAGCGAGATCAGTATGCAAACTCAAGCTTCGATGCCTGCTATGCCTTATCAGGGTGGCTGCTTATGTGGGCAAATCCGCTATGCAATCAGTCAGTTTGAATCGAAAATGGCGCATTGCCATTGCTCAATGTGTCGTAAATTTCACGGGGCTGCTTTTGCAAGCTTTGGTTCGGCGCGGCGTGAAAACTTCCGTTGGTTACAAGGTGAAACGGAACTGGTCGCTTATCAAGCCCCCAATGGCACAATACGCCGTTTTTGTAAGCAATGTGGCTCTAGCTTGACTTTTGCTGACTCTGCCGAGGCGGTAGATTTGATTGAAATCGCACTCGGTAGCTTAGATACCCCTCTGACTCAGCAACCCGATGCGCATATTTATGTCGGTTCGAAAGCAAATTGGAGCGTAATTGCGGATGGTCTGCCTCAATATCAAGAGGGGCGCATGAGCCTATGCTTAAACTCAATCAAGACCTAACAAAAGCCTAATAAAGGCCTAAATCAAAATAGGTCGATTTGCCCGCTCATTACCCTTATCTTCAACTTGCAGCGTATAAAAAGCTTGTAGAGTTTGACCAATTAACTGCACACCCACCAAGACGCCTTGTGCATAGTTAGCTTGTTTAAATTCAGTGGTCACTTGATCGCAAATCGTTTGCCAATGTTCAGGAGCAACCCATTGATCAATGCCCCGATCTGCTAAAAACTCCACTTGACGGTCACAGATATTCACATACAACAACATGCCACTATTGTATTGCGTGTCCCAAACCTTAAAAAGACTAAATAAATCTACAGCACGCTGGCGACTGTCCAACCAATAAGCTTGGCGCAACGGTAGACTCCCCTCAATAATCACCATAATCTCGCCCGAATGACCTAATTCAGCCATACCCACCGCTTGTTCGATTTGCTCAAGTTGGCTAGTGGTAAAATAGTGCTGCGTGCGCCACGGTAGATAGAGTGCATGCCGCCACCAACGCTTAAAACTCGCCACAGGGTTTAACGGAGTATTTGTTTGCCTTACCATGAACCTGAAGCCCCTCCCCCACCAAAACCGCCACCGCCACCACTATAACCGCCCCCTGAAGAGCCGCCACCACCACTACTCCAACCGCTACTGCCCCCATAAACAAGCCCACCACGCCCACGACGACCATTCACGCTACGGTTATTCGTCCCTGTACCGATGGCTAACAAGAAAAATAAAAATCCTGCTAAAAACAAAGACATGACTAACGACAAACCCACTAACCAATAGCCTGCCACAAAAGCCAAGCCACTGATCAAACTCGCACTTAAGAACCGGCCTAATAGTGAACCCAAAAACTGCCCTAGAATGAGTAAGAAAATACCAAGCCCCATCAAACTAGCAAACGGATCATCCGCCGTATCATGCGCTTGATCTTGAGCTTGCATCGCTTGCGATTTCGCTATTTCTGGATCTAACTGCAAAATCTGGTCAATTCGCTCCACAGCCGCATTTAAGCCACCAGCATAATCCCCTTCTTTAAAAGCAGGCGTTATTTCTTCACGGATAATGCGACTGGTAATCACATCGGGTAGTACTGCCTCTAAACCATAGCCTGTTAAAATTTGCACGCGGCGATCTTGCACAGCTACAAAAATCAATAAGCCATTGTCCTGCTGGGCGCTGCCTAATTTCCATTGCTCAGCAAGGCGTAATGCGGCATCAAAGCTCGTCTCCTGCCCTGTTGATGGCACTAGCACAATGGCAATTTGCGCACGCCCTGCTTGATGAATAGCGCGAAGCTTAGCATCCAAGGCCGCCCGTTCACTCGCACTGAGGGTATGGGTTTGATCAATAACCGGCGCATTTAAACTAAAGGAGGCAGTAAGCTTATTCGTGGTTTCAGCCCAAGCGAGGCTTGCTATACCCACATTCCATAGCAAGCAGCCACTTAAAAATAGCCAAAACCACCTCAAACCTAGACGCATACCCCGATCTCGCAACACGATAAGCATCCATTATTGTCCAGCGGGTTTAGGCTGTGTGAAATCAACTTTGGGAGCACGCATAATGGCGGCCTCACTGTCTACGGTGAAGTTTTCTTT
>JBJOOT010000197.1:0-6457 GCA_046051185.1 Pseudomonadota bacterium
GTAAGCTTAGCTCCAGACCTAGAAACTACCCTAATCCATGCTATTCCACCACTACCCACGTTGAAGCCGAACGCCCAAAGGTTTCGGGGGCATACATTTCCTCAGCCTTCGCGGGTGGCACAATGAAATGCCCAGGTGTTGTGGCTTTAGCCATATAGCGATAGGTATAAACGCCTTCTGGCAATATTGAAGTGAAAGCCTCCACACGCTCATCTCGTAAGTTTTGCTGTTCATACCAAGTACTGAGCCAGCTAAAAGGTAAATCCAATGGCTCATGAACAATGGGCTGCCTACTCACCGCTAAAGCAGGGTTTATCGCCTCCAAACCAGCAGGCAAAGGATCGACCAAAGCCACATGATAGCGCTCTGCATTGGCTTGCAAGGTTAAAGTGACCTCCACTCGGCTGCCTGCTTTAATCTTCCACGAACCATCACTGTTTTGTTGTACATCTTCTGGTTTATCCAAGCCACGATAACTACGTGCAACAGTAAAGCCCTGTTCGGCTGCGGCTAACTCTAAACTTTGCGGGGCATAGCGCAAACCTAAGCGATAATACAAGCGTCCTGTCCCTTGCTTAGCTAAGACTAAATCACGCTCGGGTTCACCTTTTAAGAGCCACTCCATTGGAATTTCAGTTTGCCTACTCTCAACCGAGCGGCCTTTAAAGCTGTATTCACCTGCAAGATCAGCTCCCAACCAAGCTTTAGCCACAAAATCGGGGGTTTGTGCCTCATAAGTTTGGAAATATTGATCCAAGCCTAGCAAAACAAATACATTATCTTGAGTTGATCCCCAATGACCGTGGGTACGCTTAGACTGTAAGGCTTTCACTAATTTTGGAATCAAATCCGATTTAGGCTCAGCCTTAATTAAAGCCTCCAATACAATGCCATTAGCAGCACGCTCAGCGTGCATCACCCAATAGCCGCCTGTATTTAGCTCATTCTTAATACTCGCCCCAGCAGCCGTTTCGGTGGTGCGATTCATCAATTCACGCAACAAAGCTTGACGCATTTGATTAGCTGAGTTGTCCTTGGCTAAGACTGCCAATAACCAACCCAAAGCTTCACTAGGTAGTTTACTCACACCACCGGCTTGCTTGATTAAAGCTAAAGCAGCCGCTCGATCCTGCTCCCCTGCAAGCCCCCGCACATACAGACTATAAGCCTGAATATACTGGCGCACTTCCTTGGAATATTCATTGGGGAAATGCTGCTCTAGTTCACGTAAATAATTCAAACCAGCCTCTAAAGCAGGTTCATTGACCCGATAAGCTTTTTCCTTTGCACGTAATAAGGCATGGACAACATGCACCGTGACATAAGGCCAATCTTGCCCATGATCCCATAAGCTAAACCCACCCTCAGCGGTTTGCCGTTGCAGCAATAAAGCTAAATCACGCTGCATACTTTGCTGAATAGCCTCAGGGCTAGGCAAGTCTTTAGTCTTAAAAGCTTGCAAGACATCCTTTAAAGCACTCGTGCTTAAGATGCGTGAGGCCACTTGTTCACTACAACTAAATGGATAATCTTGTAGATAAACATAAGCATCGGTAAGCGACTGTAACGCCGTGGAGCTTGTACTAATTTCCAATTGTCCAAACTGTGGAATCACAGCTTTCGGGGTTGCTAGGGGTTGGCTCATCGCACCTTGATCTAAAACCCCATAACTTGCAAAGGCCTCAGTTGTGGCGGGAGTCCATACGGGGAAACTCCCCTGCGCGGCATCATTCAAATCATTAGCAATGGCTGCAATTTGATAATGCGCTTGCCCTGCTATTAGGGTTTTGGCAGGGAAACGTACTTCTACCCGCTGATTAGCAGGCAATTCAAGCGCATAACCCTGAGCGGCGGTTAGCTCTAAATTACTCGCCCCTAAAGCAATTTGTACTGGCAAGGTTTGATCGGTTTGATTTTGCAAAACGACAGGGAATTCAAAGCTATCGCTATAATTTAAGAAGCGAGGGGCACTTGGGCGTACCATTAATGGCTTACGCGCCGTCAAATGCGCTTCACCTTTACCATAATAGATCGCATCTTGCGCCGCCACTGCCATGATACGATAGCGAGTTAAATTGTCAGGCAATTGAATCGTGGTACTCACTTGACCATTCGCATCGGTTTGCAAATTCGGGACAAAAGCCGCCAATGGATTAAAATTCATCCGTAAATTAATCCCAGCAGGCGCACTGGCTCCAGAGCTTGCAGCATCAGCGGCTGCATACATCACCATCTTATTAGACTCAGCAGCCATTCGACCACTTATCATAGCTGGCGGCCTCGCCTGTACTCTAGGTGCTGCTGCGGGCATAGCTCCACCCTGATTAGCCTGTTCAGTACGCATCAGATCACTCAGTTTATCAGCACCCAGTTCTACCAAACTTGGCAATAAAATTGAGGTGCGTAACGACTGCGGTTGTGGGTAAGACGCGGCATTTGGATAGAAAACATCCAAAGGATCGGCCAATTTGTAATCACCCGCAGCAAGAATGGCTTCATCCACCACCATCAAAGCGACTTCAGCATTCGCAACCGGCTGGCCTTGTTGATTGTGAATACTGAGATTAATCGATGTTTCTTCCGTAGGGGCTAATAGGTCTTTGGCGGGGGTAATCGCTACCTTGAGGGTTCGCTCTGCTTTAGAAATTTTTAAGTTTAAGTTACCCATTGCAAAGGCTGGACGCTCTGGTAAAGGTTTAGCCTTATCATCATCCGCAAAGCGCGGGGCTTTACCGGTTAACTCAAGATGCAATTGCACATTGGGCAGCCATTCAGACTTGAGTGGCAATTCAAGAATATGGCTGCTGCCTTGCAGGCTAAAGCGTTGTTCAGCTACTAAACCATTATGATTCACCAGCAATAAACCCTCAGCATCCTTGAAGGGCGCTTGGATTAAGAGCTTGGCGGTTTCATTCGGAGCATAGCTTTCTTTGTCTGCAATTAACTGTACTTGCTCAGCCTCTACAGTAGTCGCGGTGGGGGTTTTTAACTCTGTTTCACCACTGACCCAGCGCGTAATCCGGCTCATATTCTGCCGCCCTGTTTGATCTATCGTTGTAGCTGTAATGAGATAAGACCCAGCCTCTGCTGTTTTGAACTCACAGGTTGCCAAACCCTGTGCATCGGTCTGTACCGTACACCGCTGCACATTTTTGACTACGGCTTTGTCCGGTTCATACCCATCAGCTAAACCCGCTTCCACCACCACCGGATGATTCGCTAATTCCTTGCCTTCAATATCAGTAGCGATGAGTTGGATCGTTAGGGTTTGGTTTTGCTCAACGAAATAGCTATCTGTTTTCAAGCCAACATAAGCTTTACTAGGGTGAATCAACCAAGTACTCGCAGACATCCATTCTTGCCGATTCACATCGCTGACCCGTGCGGTTGCAGTCATCGACACCGGCAAAGGATATTTTGATAATTCAGGCTGAATCAGTAATGGCTGGCGACCTTCACTATCCGTTTTACTGTGGAAATCCGCATAAACAGCCCCCCCCGGTGGCGTCAACCACCGCAGCCAATAAGGTTGTACTAAACCAAACGACCACTCATCCCGATTGGGTGGCGTATAACTGTGTTGGCTGGCCGTTAAATCCCAATATACAGGAGCTGCTGCTAAACCACCCCCTGCGTAGTAATTCGCATTGGCAACTAAATGAATCGGGTCATTACCGATGTACGGCGCTGCTTGCGTCAGTTCCGTTTTGACTTCAAATTCTGGGGTACGGAATTCTTGAATTTCAAAGCTATGATTATAGGCTATCGCTTCAGGCTGATCCGGCACGGTGAAACTCAAAGTTGCTGTACCTAAATTCGGTGTTTCGGGCAAGTTAAATGCTAAATCAAAGCCCCCTAAACCCGTAAAAGGCGCTTTACCCTCAGCAATTTTATTACCCGCACTATCTAAGACTTCATAATTTAAACTCGTAAGATTTTTAGGCAGGTTTAAAGGGCTAGCGGGGCTAGGCTCACGCATACGTAACCAACCCTTGATATGCACTTGCTCATTCGGCCGATATAAATGCCGATCATCGAGTACATACCACAGCCATTGCGGGCTAGCAGGTGTGGATTGCCATACATTCGTCGCCCATGCGTATTCGGTTTCGGGTAATAACGCTATATCCTCGCCTTGCTTAGCCGTTAACCAATGGATTGCTTGCGCTGGCTCAATCATTGGCAGGGCAGCTTCTGTACTCGGCAAATTTTTGAGATAATCAAGCTTAGCTAAACCTTGAGCATCCGTAGTTTGTTGGCTGGTTTCATTAGAAATCGAGCTATGTAAGCTTAAAGCCACTTTATCCAAGGCTTTACCGGTTTGCAGATCACCCGCCCAAGCCAACAGATTTTGACTATAGGCATAAGCATCCAAACCCAGCTGCGTACCCTGTACCCAGACCAAGCGTGGCTGAGCTTGCTCATCAATTGCACGCGGTTTGATACTCGCCTCACCCGGTTCAATCAATACCAGCAGATGCCCTAATTTGCCATTCTTTAGCCATGCTGCAAGTTCAATCGGGGTTGAAATAATCGCATCGGTATCCTCTTTAAGCTTGATTTGCTGGGTACTGACAGTTTGTCCAGGAAGTTTAAACGGGGCTTTGACTTGCCGCTCATTCAGTGCTTGCACTAACTTTAAATAAGCTGGCCAATCACTCGGTTCTACCCGCTGAATAGTCACTTGGGCTGTTTTGAAATTAGTAGTATAAAAAGGCAATTGCGCCGGTAGATTTGGATCGAGCGTAATTAGATTTTTATCAATAAGACTTAAACGTGCCGAACTTTTAGAGATATTGAAACTAAAACTTTGCGGCTGCCCTAAAGTTTGCCCATACACATCCCTTAATTCAGCCGGTAAGCGAATCGTATAGCTGTTATCGGCTTGCCAAGGGGACTGTAGCCATAAACTATTCCCACTGATTTGTATCTCCAAATGCTTAGGTTTGGGGCTAACTTCAATTAACTTCGCTAAATCTTGCTCTGGTGCCAGGGTATTATTGAATTGCAGCAGCATAGCGTCATAACGAGTACAGCGCCCTTCATAGCCACAGGTTTTTTCTGTCATCCGTAACGGCGCATAGGTGCTAAAAGCATACAGACTTTGTGCCGATGCTAAGCGCGAGCCTTCCGCAGATGGTGCTTGAGCCGCAAGCTTTAGCACTACTTTAGTGTTGGTTGGTAAAGTCTGCGCTAATTTTAAAACTAAAAACTGCTCCGGTCGTGCTTGCTTGACTAAATCCTCTAATTCAGAGACTGCCTTAATTTCCTCGGCCGCCGCTAAACGCAATTTAACTGGCTTGCCATTCGCCTCTGCCTGAATGAAGGGCAATAAAGCTTGAGGATTAATACGTTGGTTGAAGCTTAAAAATAACGGCGGGTTGAGCATTACACTCTCCCCACTAGGATAACTTTGCTCTAATTTCAGGGTGGGGGTACTAAAGCTCCAATCCAAGGTTTTACCTAAACTTGCGCCATCAGCAGCTTGGGTAGTGGCGGGTACTGAGAGTTTAAACTCCGTCGCCATCGGTAAACGCCCCCCTCCTTTAGCTTCAAAAATCAGGGTTTTTGTTCCTGCCCACCGCCAAGCGCCTTCCACACTGGGGGTCATTTTGACGGGTACCGATTCTGCTAGCGTTTGACTGTGGGTAGCAATTGCCACCATCGGTCGATCAAAAGAAAGGCTAATTTGCTGTGCGACCTCAACGGCACCTTGGGGAGCATAGCGAGTCACCGTTAATGGCCCTGTCTTGAGGACTATCGGTGCTGACTCCGTAGTAGGAGGAGGTGGAAAAGCCTGTTGAATCGTGACACCGACTGTTGGAGCTGGCTCACTACTTGGGCGCAAACTAAAAGACTGTTCATTCGTAGTCGTTGGCAGTGGGGGTAAACGACCTAATAGGGCTTTAGCCTCCTCCGCCGTTAAAGGCTTAGCTTGAACGATGGGCACTGAATCATCTGTACTGGGTACTTGGCTTGCTTCTTCACTGATTCGTGCTGGAAATTCAGTTAAAGCGGGTGTGCCTTGAATCGGCATTAGCTCCGCTGCAGATACATGATTGAGACTTATCAGCATATAGGCCGCCATGAAATTTATTTTTTGCAGCAAGGACATTATCAATCTGCCTTTTATATTATGGATTGAGATCTTACTAAACAGCATTAGAGCATTTGCGCTTCAAACAACTCACACTTGCTAGCTTAGAATATACCTTCCTTGAATAAGTTCAGATAGTCGCTAGCACTAAACCTCCGCTTGAAAGAATAAATGCGCTCGAAAAATAGCTAATTAATAGGGAAAAACATCCTGCAAAACTCAGGACATTATCAATGCGGTTTAATAGACCTCTTTCATAAATCATTTTCTAGCCAATTCAAAGTTATAAATGCCCGCCATTAAGTTAAAGCGCAACCCCAATCGTTGACGCCGATTCCGATACCGTGAGGCGAGTATCCG
>JBJOOT010000198.1:0-6418 GCA_046051185.1 Pseudomonadota bacterium
GGACCGCACGGAAATAATTATCACGCTGCCAATCGGTATAGACCAAATTATAATCACCCACTGTGCGTCGCCACGGTTGACCGCCATCAATATTCGCAGAAATACTCACCACTTTGTCTTGAGTCAGAACTAAGCCATAAGGTCGACCAAACGAGCAGTAGAGAAAATCAGAGTAATAATTAATATTATGAATCGAGGTAAACAAAACAGCATCGACTTGGAGTTCGGCCATCAAGGCACGGAGTCTGGCTTGACGGTTTTGAAATTCGGCGGTCGAGAAGGTATTTTGAACACGCTCACCATTTTCAATCCGAATAACTTGGGGAAGAGTTGCCATCGTGTTTTATCCTCTTAACTAGTGTTGGGTGAAGAGATAATGCGCTCTTTGGGTGCGTTTGCCAATGAGGTGCTGTTTGCTTTTATGCTTAAGGCTAGATGATATAAATCTCGTAGTGAGCGAGGTTTGTGCGATTAGCTATACCTATAGGCTTATTTAAGCTAAGGTCATCTTTTTACTTGTTTAAGCCTTGTTATGCCTGCCGTGATTCCCTTAAACCAAGATCAAATTCTGACTGCGCTTGCCCCTGAGCTACAAGCCGCTTTACAACAAATTTACATTTTTCCAAGCCTTGATTCGACCAATACTTGGCTCTTAGAACAGCCGAAGGCTTGTTTCTGTGTGTGCTTAGCAGAGGAGCAAACAGCAGGGCGTGGGCGGCGGGGGCGAGTTTGGCAATCACCGAATGTGGGAAATATTTATTTTTCTTTGCGTTGGTGTTTTCCGCAAGTTCCGGCCAATTATGCTTGTTTAGGTTTAGTGGTCGGAGTTGCCGTCGCGGAAGCCTTAGCCACTTATGGTTTGCAAGGGCAGATGCTCAAATGGCCGAATGATATTTATTATCAAGGACAGAAGCTGGGCGGGATTTTATTGCAAACCGCGCAGCCTTTGCAGCAAGTCGTCATTGGGATTGGTTTAAATACCGGTATGCAGCGTGACACCATGACGCATATTGAGCAGGCTTGGTGCGATTTGTCGGAAATCCTGCAAGAGAGCATTGACCGCAACCGCCTGATCGCGGCTATACTTCAGCAATTAATCCCTGCTTTACAAGCATTTCCACAGTTTAATATGCATACTTTTAAGCAACAGTGGCAACGCTGGGATTGGCTTGTCGATCAAGCGGTGCGAATTGAAGTCGGTAAAGAGATTTTGCAAGGGACGGCGTGTGGATTAGATGAGCAAGGGCAATTGCAGGTCGCTTTTGCGGATGGTAGCTGCAGAGCCTTTTCTTCAGCAGAGGTATCGGTGAGGCAAGTTTCGTGACAACGCTGCTAATAGATGCAGGCAATTCTCGCCTGAAATGGGCTTATTTTTCAAAGGGCCAACGCAGCCCTCAGCAGGCTTTAGGGTATGGCGAACAGAAGCCACAGGACGGCGCTTTACAGCATGTGCAAACCCTCATTGCTCAAACAACCCTTGAAAAGATAGTGCTCGTGCATGTGCTGGGCAGTGCTTTTACTGAAGCACTGCAGGCTTTATCTGCGCAATTAATGCTACCTTTGACCGTGGTGCAATCCGGTATAACTAGCTATGGAATTGAGTTGGCTTATCCGAATCCAGCTCATTTTGGGGCGGATCGATTGGTCGGTTTATTAGCAGCTCGTAAACTGTTCGGCAAGCAGGCGGCGATTATTATTGATGCTGGTACTGCCGTCACTATCGATGCGCTGCAGGCGGATGGTAAGCATTTAGGGGGGCTTATTCTCCCTGGGTTACAGCTTTTAAGTGAAGCTTTAATTCGTCGTACTCAAGCCACGCATATGTCAGCTACCCCCTTCGATCAGCCCAAAGTCTTCAATGATAATACCTTGCAAGGGATGGGGAGTGGCTGCTTATTAGGGTTAGTTGGAGCTTTAGAGGGGATTGGCTCAAGGATGCAAGCAGAGATGGCCGAGCCTGCTCAAGTGCTACTGTGTGGCGGTGATACTGCATTGCTTAGCCCGTATTTAGGCTTGGCACATCAAGCCTACCCTGATGCTTTAATGGCGGGCTTAGCGTATGTGGCGGAGCAAGATACATGCAAGCCTTGCTAGTCATTTTAGTGCTCCTAAATTTAGGGCTTTTGGCCTTGAATCTTTGGGGGCCAGAAGATCAGCCAGAGCCTATTCCTTTGACAGAGGCTTCGGTGGCTAGTCTTAAGCTCGTGAAGGATGCCGCTCCTGCTGTGTATAGCAGTGCTACCGGCCATTCTCCAAGTAGTTGCTATACGATTGGCCCTTATCTTAGCCAACGAGTCGCAGATGAAATTCTCACTAAAGTACGTCATTATGGTTTAGCAGTTTCTTTGCGCTCATTACGAACTTTAGAGACACTGAATTATTTAGTGTATATCCCTCCTTTCGCTAACCGTGCTGAAGCGGAGGCGGTGGTACAGGATATGCAGCGTTTTGAGGTGAAGGATTCATTGGTGATTGATGCGGGGCCTTATGAAAATGCGATTTCTTTGGGCTTTTTTGAGGATTTGAATAAAGCCAAGCGTCATGCCGAATATATTCGCTATTTGGGCTATGATGCACGCTATACCGAGCAAAAAGCCCCGCGTGAAGTACAATGGCTCGATTATGATGAGCCGTTTGGGAGTAATACCCCAGTCAAACTATGGAGTGAGGCCGTTGATCCCCATTCACGCTTACAAGTCATTCCCCGCGCTTGCAAAACCAAACAGGCAAGCGAAGTCGAATAATTGGAGGAGGATAGATAGATGATGGAGCAAACCACACCTTTATGGTCGCCTAGCCCCAAGCAAATGGATGCCGCATTGATAGATGATTTTCTACCATTCGCTGAAGATCGCAGCAGCCATAATTTCAAAGACTATCAAGACTTGTATCAATGGTCGATTGAGAATAGCGAATTATTTTGGTCAGCGGTTTGGGATTTCTCCACCGTCATTGGCGAAAAAGGTTTGCGGATTTTAGTCAATGGCGAGGATATGGAGCATGCCGAATGGTTTCCTGATGCACAATTAAACTTTGCAGAAAATCTATTACGTGAGCCTGCCACGGGCAAAGATACCATCGTCATCGAGTTTAAAGCGGAAGATCAAGTACGCTCTAGCCTAAGTTTTGGGCAGCTTTATGACCAAGTGTCGCGGGTGGCTAATTGGTTAAAGGATCAAGGCGTCGTCAAAGGGGATCGAGTCGCAGGGTATTTACCCAATATGCCTGAAACGATAGTTGTTATGCTCGCCGCGACGAGTTTAGGCGCTATTTGGACTTCAACTTCGCCAGATTTTGGCGAGGACAGTGTGATTGAGCGCTTTGGCCAAACCATGCCGAAAGTGCTGTTTGCCACCGATGGCTATTTCTATAATGGTAAGCGGATTGATATTCGTACTAAGCTTGCAGCAGTGAAACAAGCTTTACCGAGCTTGGTGCAGACGGTTGTAATTCCCTTATTAGGTTTAAACCCCGAATCAGTGGGCTTAGCCTGGGCAAGCGTGCTACAAACTCCGGCCTCAGAGGAAATTAATTTTGTACGCTGCGGCTTTAATGATCCTTTATATGTATTGTACTCCTCAGGGACTACTGGCAAGCCTAAATGTATTACCCATAAAATTGGGGGTGTACTGCTCCAGCATCTCAAAGAGCATCAATTACAAAGCGATATTCGCCCCGGTGATAAAGTATTCTATTTCACCACTTGTGGTTGGATGATGTGGAATTGGCTAGCCAGTGGTTTGGCTTCACAGGCAACACTGGTACTTTATGACGGCTCACCCTTTTATCCGAATGGCAATGTATTATGGGATTATGCGCAAGAAGTGGGTGTGACCCTATTTGGGACTTCAGCTAAATACCTAGAAGCGCTTAGCAAAGCCGATTTAGAGCCGATTAAAACCCATGATTTAACTAGTCTGCGCACTTTATGTTCGACAGGCTCAGTCCTAGCCCCAGAAAGTTTTGATTATGTCTACCGCTCGATTAAACAGGATTTGTGCTTATCTTCGATTTCAGGTGGAACCGATATTGTTTCCTGTTTTGTCTTAGGTTGCCCGATTTTGCCCGTGTATCGCGGGGAGGTGCAGTGCCGAGGTTTAGGCATGGCGGTTGAGGTCTTCAATGAAGAAGGGCAACCCGTCGTGGGGGAAAAAGGGGAATTGGTATGTACAAAAACCTTTCCAAGCCAACCCGCCTTCTTTTGGGGCGATGAGAGTGGGCAGAAATATCATGAAGCTTATTTTGCACGCTTTCCGAATGTTTGGCATCATGGCGATTATGTGGAGCTAACCGAACATGGCGGAGTGATTATTTTTGGGCGCTCAGATGCGACCTTAAATCCGGGAGGGGTTCGTATTGGTACTGCCGAAATCTATCGCTATGTAGAGCAGCTCGAAGCCGTGCTTGAAAGTATCGCGATTGGCCAAGATTGGGAGCATGATGTGCGTGTAGTCTTATTCGTCGTGCTACGAGAGGGCTATAGCTTAGATGAAGCTTTACAAAAGAAAATCCGCGACACGATCCGTACACAGTGCACCCCTCGCCATGTCCCGGCAAAAATTATTCAGGTTGCGGCCATACCGCGCACTAAATCCGGTAAGATTGTGGAGTTAGCAGTGCGTGAGGTAGTGCACAATCGCCCCGTAAAAAATACCCATGCTTTGGCAAATCCAGAGGCGTTGGAATTGTATCGGGATTTGGCGGAGTTGCAGGTTTAGGCTAAAAATAATCGACAGTAGCCTTGGGTTTCTAGTACTTTAGTTTTTAAAAGTTCTATCCTATGATGGTCGATATAGACTTTCGGGATTAAGCAGATGGCTAAGGCTCAAACAGTGCAAACACAACTTCCAGAGGAAGATTATTTAGCAGATGAAAGGCTTAGCCCTGAACGTCATGAATATATTGATGGGCAAGTCTATTTAATGGCGGGTGCAAGTAAGCGGCATAGTGAAATTGCCGTTAATTTGACAACTGCCTTGCGCCTAGGTGCACGTAAGACTTCCTGTAAAGTCTATGCTGCCGATATGAAGGTGAGAGTCGTTGGGCGTAAGTCTTATTATTATCCAGATGTAGTCGTCAGTTGTGAGCAGGATGACAAAGATGACTATTATCTGGAAAACCCTTGCCTTATTATTGAGGTGCTGTCTGAATCGACCGCTAAACGTGATCGCTCGGAAAAGTTATTAGCCTATATGAATATTCCCACGCTGAGAGCTTACTTATTAGTTGAGCAAGATAGAGCCGAGCTTGAGTTTTTCTATAAAAATGCTGATGGGGGCTGGTGGGTTGATACTTTTAGTGGCTTAGAGTCGGTTATACAACTACCTTGCCCCTTTATGAGTTTAAGTTTAGCTGAGATTTATGAGGGGATTGTGTTTGGCTAGGTGGGTTTATCAGATTTGACAAACCCGCTGATCAATCTTAATGACTGCCGTGCTCAAGTTTAGGTAGTTGATAATAAGTGATCGTAGGCGACTCATTCTGATATACACTAATAGCCCTAATTTTTTCTAGCTCAATGCAAACCCATGATCCGCTTAACCGAACTCCGCCTACCGCTTGACCATAGCGCTGAAACTTTAAAAACAGCAATTTTAGCAAGGCTGCGAATTGCTGGCACTGATTTAATCGACTACACCGTTTTCAAGCGTGGCTATGATGCGCGTAAACGAGATGCCATTATCTTGGTTTACACTTTGGATCTAAGTGTTGCTCATGAGGCAGAGTTATTGCAGCGCTTAGCAAAAGACCCGCATATCTCTGTTAGCCCCGATATGAGTTATCATTTTGTGAGCCAAGCTCCTCAAGCTTTGCCGCATCGTCCGCTAGTCATTGGGTTTGGACCTTGTGGCATGATGGCGGGCTTGGTGCTGGCTCAAATGGGCTTTCAGCCGATTATTTTAGAGCGCGGTAAAAAGGTTCGGGAGCGTACTAAAGATACTTGGGGCTTATGGCGTAAAGGTGTGCTTAATCCCGAATCCAATGTGCAATTCGGAGAGGGCGGGGCTGGGACTTTTTCCGATGGCAAGCTGTATAGTCAAATCAAAGACCCAAAACATTATGGGCGCAAAGTTTTAACAGAGTTTGTGAAGGCAGGTGCACCTGAGGAAATTCTCTATGTGAGCAAACCGCATATTGGAACCTTTCGCTTGGTCAAAATGGTTGAGAATATTCGCGCCCAAATTGAAGCTTTAGGTGGAGAAATTCGCTTTCAGCAGCAGGTGACTGATGTATTGATTGAAAACGGGCAGATGCGTGGTGTGATACTCGCAAATGGTGAGGAGTTACGCAGTGATCATGTGATTTTAGCCCTAGGGCATAGTGCGCGTGATACCTTCAAAATGCTGTTTGAGCGGGAAGTTTTTATGGAGGCGAAGCCTTTCTCGCTGGGTTTCCGCATTGAGCATCCGCAAAGTAT
>JBJOOT010000199.1:0-6410 GCA_046051185.1 Pseudomonadota bacterium
ATTTGTGGGTCACTGAGGGATTGGATCGTTTCATATTTCATGCCCGCAGTATGCCAAAACAGACTCCACCTAGTCGATCAAGTTTGCAACTTCGAGGGGCTATTTTTTGACTTATGAAAGAGGTCTATTCTAAACTATGGCTATTAATACCTGCTTCCAATTTCGATAAAGTTAGAATTTCACTAACCAGTTTATTTAAGCGTTCCGCCTCTTGCTCAATGCGCTCTAAGCTGAGTTGCAGCCGCTCAGGTTGTTGGCGAGCGAGTGCAATACTCATGTTTAACCGTGTTAAGGGTGAGCGCAATTCATGCGAAACGTCATTTAATAAATTCTTTTGGGCATCGACGAGGTTTTTTTGTTGATCGAGTAATTGCTGCAGTTGTTGTGCCATACGATCAAAGGCCGAACCTAAGTCGGCCAGTTCATCGCGTCGGTTGCCAATCTCAGCGGCTACCCGACAACTTAATTGTCCGGTAGACAAAGCTTGAAAACCGCGCTCTAGAATTTGAACAGGGCGTGCAAAATGCCGTGCTAATAAGGTACTCGCAAGAAAGCTAGCGATAATGATGGCTAAGGCAACTAATAGATCATCTTGATGCTTTTTACTGAAATTTAGATGATGTTTTTGATTAAATTCAGGGAATTGCCCAGTCCAAGGTGCAAATAAACTTAGCGTTTCACGTTCATGGGTGACTTGGCGAACAATAGGAACGCTTAATTCATCTGCCTGATACCGACGTACCGCTTGAATGGTAGCGTTACTTACCGTTCGGCCTAATAGTTCGCGATTGTGCTGATCAAGTGCATAAATTTGCATGGTCTTGGGTGCTTCCGCTTCTTGTTCGCGGAGCATCTGTATCAAGGCGGCTTGACCACCGTGCTTAAAGGTCGTGGCTGCGGCTTTAATCGCAACAATGGACGAGGGATGTGCGATCAGTTGATCTTCTAATTGTTGGGTTTTTTGTTGTTGTAACCAGTTAGGTAAGCTAAGTAAGCCAATAATGACTAAAAGGCTTAACCAAAAGGTAAAAAGAATTTTCCAAAATAAACGATTCAAGTATTAACCTAGCAATAGTTGATAACCCTGACCTCGAATAGTCCGAATATAGGGAGTGCCATCCGGTGTTAGCCCTAGTTTGGTACGTAAACGCCCTATATGCACATCAATACTCCGGTCATACAAGACCAGTGGGCGGCGCAGTGCATAAATAGATAATTCTTGTTTACTGACAACAAAGCCCACATGGCGGGCTAATAATTCAAGTAGTTTATATTCAGTGTGTGTCAGTATGAGTTCTTGTTCATGCCAAATGGCTTGGGTTTTTTCTGGGAAAATCTTCAAAGACTTTAAATCAATATGGCGAATAAACGGAGAGCTGCGCTCACTACGCCGGAGAATGGCTTTAATACGTGCGAGTAATTCGCGTGAATTAAAGGGTTTACCAAGATAATCGTCTGCTCCCATCTCTAAACCCTTGATGCGATCTTGCTCATCCGTGCGTGCGGTTAGCATCAGAATAGGTGGTGCATTTTGCCCCTGTAACAGTGTGAGTAGCTCCAAACCATTCAAGGCAGGCATCATATAATCCAAAATAATTAAATCAGGTTCAAGGCGTTGGATTTGCTCCAAGGCCATTTGTGCACTATAGGCTAGCAAAGTGTTATAACCTTCCTGCTCAAGATACTCCTGTAACATGAGCAGGAAGCTTTTATCATCATCGACTAGCAATAAAGTCTGCTTAGTCAGCATATTGCTATTATTTAAGGTAAGTATTTAAAAAGTCGATCACCGTCGTTTCTACATAGGCTTCTTTAAATTCGCCCCCTCCATGTGTACCAGCGGCTAATTTCATAATCGTACTTTTGGTGGCACCAAATTTAGCTTGAATCGCTGTGTGTAAGCGTTCTGACTGTTTAGCGGCGATATTGCAATCTTGTAAACCATGCATGATTAAAAAAGGAGGTAAGGCTGTACTGGTTGATAACTGG
This sequence comes from Pseudomonadota bacterium, assembly GCA_046051185.1. Taxonomy (GTDB): domain Bacteria; phylum Pseudomonadota; class Gammaproteobacteria; order Thiotrichales; family Thiotrichaceae; genus Thiolinea. The sequence continues at coordinate 1,990 of JBJOOT010000199.1, forward strand.
CTGAGATAAGTTAACGGGCTAGCTGCATCGGCTTTCGCTTTATTTTCACTGACCGTAGCACCAATTAAAGCAGACTCTGGTGAATCAGCCGCACCATTTGCCCCCGTACAACGAGTGACACCCGATGCAATCATATCAGCATCCATATTATAAAAATCAATAGGGCCAAACCAATCTACCACGGCCTGAACGCGAGTGGCACTATCACTTGCCAAGGCAATACCGGTCATAGCTGCTAAATGGCCACCAGCTGAAGCACCCCAAGCGGCAAATTTGTTAGCATCCAAGGCATATTGGCTAGCATGAGTACGCAGATAGCTCACAATGCTTTTTAAATCAGCTAATTGAGCAGGCCATTGTGCCTCCCCGCTGAGGCGATAGTTTACGCTCACTACGGCATAGCCTGCATTATTTAACGCATTTAAAGATTGTGGATTGGCTTTATCACCAAATTTGAACGCGCCTCCATGAATCCAAATGACGGTCGGGAAAGGGCCGCTACCGGTCGTGGGTAGGTAAATATCTAATTGCTGTGCACTAGAGGCATTGGCATAAGCTACATTCAACCAAGTGCGAGTCGTGGGATTATTACTGTTGCTCGTATTATCACTAGAATTACAGCCACTAATTGAGAGGCTAACGAGCAGAATGATGCTCCATAGATAAGGCAGCCATCCGGTAGATTGTGGTTTCAAAGCCATACTCCTTGATTGGAAGATACATAGGGTTCAAAAGGAGTACTAGTTGTAACGACGGAGGCTAATGGGGTTAAGTTTTTTTACAGTTCTTTACATTTCTAAGTATCAATTCACCGTCATATGTCATATAGGGATGTAGTTACTTACAACTGACTGTAACAGTCAGTTGGTGTTTTATTTCAGTGAGGTGGCTAAGTTGCAAAAAGCCTAAGCCTAGAAACTTAAGAATAGTAGGGCGGCGATCTCAGTTTTTACTGATCTTGTCAGCCCAACGCTCAGCGATTTTAGCCGCAGCATCCCGTCCACCTAAGCCGAATGCTAAAGCAATTGCGACCGCGACCGCTCCTAAAGTGAAGCCAAAAGCCATATTGACGATATTGTCGGCTAAGCCCATTGCACGTAAGCCCATCGCTAAGACTAAGCCAAGGATTGCAATGCGAGCGATATTTGCAAGACCAGCACTGCCATACTCTTGCAATTTATTGTAAGCCACTGTACTCAAGAGGTAGCCAATGATTAAAATCACGCCACCCACTAAAATACCGCCGCCAAATTCTAAGACTTTTGCGAAAATTAACGAGATAGTTTCGATCCCTAAAGTATTCACCGCTGCTGTTGCTGCTGTGAGCATCGCAAAGAACATAATGACACTACTGATCAGTTTAGTTGGGGTACGAGTTTCATTGAAATAGCTGGCTAGGCCAAGTTTTTGTGGTAAGGCATCCACACTCATGCCCGCTAAAACATCCGCTAAAATCGCTACGGCAAATTTAGTCACAAAATAAGTGACTACTAGAATTAGGCCTGCCCCAATCACATTCGGAATCGCTGCCCACAACTTATTCAACATATCAGAGGCTGGAACAGTGATGGAAGGGACATTCAAGACCCCTAAAGCGGTGACTAGAATCGGTAGTAGAATTGCCGCAAAAACGAAGGCGCTCCCTAATTTAGACACACGAATTTGGGCGTTACCTGTGCGCTCTAGTAAGTGTCGATCCACTTTGTTCAGCGCAATCCCTGTGAGTTCAGATAACATTTTGGCAATTACCCAACCGGCATAGGCGATGATACCTGCTCCAATCACATTTGGAATCGCTACTAAGAATTTGTTTACAAGATTTTTGAGTGGAGCAAGTACATCGGTGAGGCCAAAGTGTTGTAAGACAATCATCAACACGAAAATAGTCAAAATAGCTTTAATTAATGAGGCAATCGGTTTGGCTAAATTCGAGCGATTGAGAAAGCCGACCTTGCCTAACAAACGTTTAATAAAGCCAGACATAATGGCTACCGCAATTAGCCCTAAAACCAAAATCAACAAGCCAATCAGTGCATGACCGAGCTTACCTGAACTGAGTGGAGTTATGTACTGAGAGAAAGTAGTTGAGAGGGTTTCCATAGTTCTTACTCCTTGTATTGATAACGATATGAGTTAGTCGTTGAAACCGCCGTTATTGGATCACGGAAATTTCAATATGCTGACTCTTTTTAGATGCAACTGAGGTCGGATCGGGAGAAGGACGTTTGCCCATGCCCATAATAGTAATACGTTTACCGTTCACACCCGCTTTAACGAGGTTTTCACCCAAAGTCTGAGCACGTATTAAAGAAAGTTCATCGCTGTTCTGATTCTCGTTACCCGTTTCGGTGGTGTAACTAGTAATCAGGAAGTTTGCTTCGGGATATTGTGCCAATAAAGCTGCAAGCAGCAGTACTGCAGCATCTGATTCTTTAGTTAGCTTCGCCGTTTTAGCTTCAAAGTTAATCCCATCCATGCTGACGGGTGTTTCTAAAGTTTTCTTCTCTAAATAGGATTGCAGTTTGGCTTCAGGGCTACCGGGTGCTAATTCCAGTTTATTGACCATGTTAGTCGTTGTGGGCTGGACAGGCTCTGGCTTGGCGGCAGTTGTTGTGGTGGTCGTGGTATCGGCAGGTTTAGCTGCCACTATATCGGTTGTTTGAGTGGCGTTGGTGCTTGCCTCAGCCGCTTTAGATTCAGATGCTGTAGTTTCAGCGGTCGTTTGAGTACTGGGGCTAGCTGCAGCGCTTGGGGTACTGCTGTCTGGGGCAGTGTTGGGTGTATCCACAGGGCTGGATGTGGGTGATCCAGCACTAGCTGCCGCTGTAGCTTCTGTCGTGGTAGCGGGAGTAGGCTTAGCTGGCGTTGTTTCAGCTAATGCAGCTGCGGTTAACACTGGCTCAGCGGCTGTACCACTCATTGTGGCATTGCTAGTAGCACTAGCAGCTGTAGGTACAGTTGCACTTGTGGGGGGAATCGCTTGCGTAGTTGTCTGGGGCTGTGGGCTAGTTGTTGTGGCAGCAGTTTGAGAGGTATCAGTGCCGGTTTCGGTCGTAGAGGTCGCTTGTGTAGGGCTTGTATCAGCTAGACTATGACGCTGAATGTTTCCTGTTGCGGTTTGTTCAGCTAAGTTTGGCATGCTTTGTTGTTCGCTCTGCCAAGGGTTCAAATACCAATAAAGCAGCCCGAAAAAGAGTAAAACTAACCCAGCAATGATGCCTTCTTGGGTTGAGGTCAGCTCCTTAGTTCTTTTGGTATTCTCTGCCATAGTCACCTTCCATTTTGCTTAGCTTAGGGTTATGCATGCAGGCATACGCCTTCAACACCAGTCTAGGTGGTTGATCGAAAGATTAGGGGAGGTCGTGGATGCCCATGTCTGAGTGTAGAAGGAATTGATGATTTTTGGGTAGTAGTTAATTGATTTTAAGCCATAATTTTAACAACTATTTTTTTTAGATTTAGATGAACCTTTATTCAAGATCCACACAGTACAGTCAGCAGATTAAAAAAATCTAAGTTTTAAGTTTGATAGTGTTGGGTCGAGCTGTAAAAATTTTTAGCAGGCTTTGGCGAGAGTGATTGATTTTTTGTAAAAAATGCTGCATAGCACATAGAAATAGTGCAGACTCTGCTCAGTATTAGCAAGGAGAAGTCAGTGATGTCGGAAAATGCCCAGAATGAAGTCAATACTTTAGGTTTTGCTGCTGCCAAAGAGCTAAGAGATAACTTCAAACAAGTTGAAGAGATTATGGCGGGCTTTGCCAAATCTTATGAGAATATGAAGCTTGATCCTTTCAATTTAACACAAGCTTATGGCGATTGGTTGAAAGCAGTCAGCGCTGATCCACAAGCCTTCATGCAAAAAAATATTGAATACTGGCAGAAATCCCTTGAGCTAAGCCAACAAGCAATGATGGCTTTAATGGGGCAAAAGCCTGAACCTGTGGTGACACCTGCTAAAGGTGATCGACGTTTTAGCCATGAGGATTGGTCAGAAAAACCGATCTTTGATGTCATCAAGCAATCTTATTTACTGACTTCACAGTGGATGCGGACACTCGTTTCTGATGTAGAGGGCTTGGATGAGCATACCTCTGAGCGCGTGAAATTCTTTACTGAGCGCTTCATGGATGCGATGTCACCCACAAATTTTGCGCTGACCAATCCGGCCGTGTTAGAAAAGATCAAAGAAACCAAAGGTGCAAATTTGGTGCATGGTCTGAAAAACATGCTAGAAGACCTAGAAACAGGCAAAGGTGAATTACGTATTCGTATGACGGATACAAAAGCCTTTGAACTCGGTAAAAATGTTGCGGTTACACCGGGCAAAGTGATTTTCCAAAACCGCATGTTCCAGTTGATTCAGTACACGCCAAGCACTGAAAAAGTCTTAAAGCGCCCCTTATTGGTAGTTGCACCTT